>CAMLDH010000409.1 GCA_946478765.1 uncultured Oxalobacteraceae bacterium
CTTCTTGATGAAGCGCATATGCCGATGGTTTGTGTTTGCATTGATGTCCGCAAATGCCTAGAACGCACTTCAGAGCGTATGAAAATGACCTGCGCAAAATGCATTCACCAAGGAGAAACAACATGCCAGAGAATCTGACACATTACTGCGTCTGCCTGACGCAAGGCGATTTGCCACAGGAGGACCAAGATCGGTTGTTGCAAAAGAGAGCTGCGGTGCTGAAGAACGCGCGTTGGCAAACCGGCGCACAGATATCGATACGTTTTCTTGAAGGCGATCCGAAGTTGCAGAAGCGAGTGCGCGATGTCGCGCGCGAGTGGACGAAAATAGCAAACCTCCATTTCGAATTCGTGCAGGATGCGCCGACCGACATACGCATTGCCTTTACCCCAGGGAATGGATCATGGTCGTATCTCGGCACGATGTGCCGCAATATCGATGAGCCTGAGCCCACGATGATGTATGGCTGGCTCACGCCAGATTCGGACGACGACGAGCTTCGGCGCGTTGTTCTGCATGAATTCGGTCATGCGATCGGCCTGATCCACGAACACCAGAATCCGGAGGGCGGCATTCAATGGAACAGGCCGGCAGTCATCCAAGACTTGTCAGGTCCGCCCAACAGGTGGGACCTGCCGACAATCGAAAACAACATGTTCAAGCATTATGAAAAGGAAGAGCTGGATGCGACCAACCTGGACAGCGACTCCATCATGATGTACCCCATACCCAAGGCGTGGACGCTTGACCAGTTTTCGGCCGGGTTAAACGGTGAAATATCGGAAAAGGACAAACAGCTCATCCGCAGTGTTTACCCTCGGTAGGCCATCATGCATAGCGATCATTACGCTATTGTCATCGGATTGTCCTGCTATCCGAGACTGGGCGATCCCCCTGCCAATCTGAAGGGACCGGAGAACGACGCCGAGGCCATGAAAGAATGGCTGATTGCCGAGACCGGAGGAGGACTGCCGCCCGAGAACGTGAAAATGCTTTGCTCGAAAAATTTCGGCGCCCCGCCCCAAGGGGCACCGATACCCAACGACATCGAGCAAGGCTTTATGTGGCTCGATGACATTGCCGAGAAAAATGAGCAGCAAGGGAAACGAAGAGCCGTGGGAACACGGCTCTATGTGTATGCATCCGGTCATGGGTTCTCGCCGCATCAGCGTCAAGCCTGCCTGTTGGCAGGGAACGCTGCGGAGCGTCAGTTCAGCGCCAATGTGTTTTGTTCGGCCTGGATCGACTGGCTGCAAGACGCCGGATACTTTCAAGAATACGTACTCTGGATGGATTGTTGCATGGACCGTGCCGTTTCCACCCAGCCGACGCCGCCGCCATTGGCTGCCATTCTGGGCGGCTCCGCTCCCGGCCCAAGTTTTATCGCCTTTGCCGCTCATCGCCCGCTTAAAGCGGTGGAGAAACCGATACCTGACGACGAAGGCAAATGGCACGGCGTATTTACCTGGAATCTGTTGCAAGGGTTGCGGGGCGCGGCGGCAAACGCTTTCGGTATCGTTACCGGCCGCTCGCTTGCCGACTGGCTGCGGCAGACGCAACTAAATTGGCTCGATGACGCCGATCGACGCAATCCGGATGTCGCCAAAGCCCCGGCAATCATCGATGAAAACGATGCTCTTGTCTTTGCCCGGGCGGTCGCTCCGCAAAGCTTCGACGTGCGGCTGCGCTTTCCGGAAACGATGACAGGTAAAACGGCACGGCTATGGTGGGGATCGCCACCGAAACCCGGAAAGGCCTTCAAGATAACCAAAAGCGGGGTGTTATTACAACTAAAGCCCGGCCTCTATCTCGCCGAGGCGGCGGCGGGACGTTTGCGACATGGTTTTTCAGTGACGAGACCGTGCGAGCTGATGATGAGCGAAACCGGCGATGCGCCGGCCGAAGCGACGGGGCTGTTCCTCTTGAGCGTGAATTATTCGGAGCACGCAACCGCCGGTATCCAATTGGTCGGTGATGGATTCCGCTCCGTCGATTGGGGCACATCGATTTTGCAGCCGCGCTTGCCCTTTGGGCTATATCAGATGCGCATTTGCATTGGGCGGCAGATCGTGGAAAAGGTCATTCTGCTGGACGCCGATTGGCCGAAAGAGGATGCTGCCGCAACGGGCTCGACTGCCGAGATGCTCCCGCCGTTGCCAAAGCTTACCTTGGCGGCGCCATTGCCGGACACAAGAGCCACCAGCGAATTGCTGCAAAAGACGGCGAGTGCGGCACAAGATCAACCGGACATCACCGCCGGAGCCGGCGCGGAGTTGATGGTGATGGCCAGAGGCTTCAGCGAAAGCGGCGACATGAACCGCGATGCGCGTCCCTGGGAAGGGGTGGCGGTTGTCGACGCGTCCGGAAAGCTGGTGGCGGAACTCGACGCCGCCGGCAGGCATGTCAATGCGGATAGACCGCTGATTGCATGCACTTTCTCACTGACGCCTGGTTTTTACGCACTACGCTATCCGTTGGAAGACGGAACGCAGATAGAGCAGAGCCTGGTATTGCCGCCGGGAGGCTGGAGAATGGAGATGTATCTTTTGTACCGGCTGGATGCAACGGACGCCGCCAGGCGTCCGCGAATTTCATTGCTCATGCGTCGGCCCGGCACGCCTTGGGGGACTGACGAGGATACGCTCCTGGAAGAGGTGCGTATCGCACTGGCGGATGAGCGTCCTGTCATGAATAAGGCGTTGACTGACTTGCTCCTGTCGAAATCTGAAAATCCCTTGGCGGGAATAATCGGCGGGCATCTGCTGGTGATGGAGCAGAAGCATGGGTTCCGCAATCGATTGGACCTCCTCAATTCGGTCATACCGTATCTCCGCGGTTTGGTGGGGGATGAACATCCGGACGTGGAGGCGCTGTCGCTCGCCTGCCCGGATTCTCCATTACGCGCCACGCGGCCCATACTGGGTGCGCCGCTGTTTGAGCGAAGCTGGCGAATGATCGTCAATGCAAGCCATGCAAATGCTGCCCTGGTATCGCAATCGCTCTGGCAGCAGGTGCATGCCGTGGTGGCGATGCCGCCGTATTTCAGATGGTTAAATGAAGCCACGGCGCAAAAGGAATTTCGCGAAGCACTGGCCGGGACGATTTTCAAGCAAGAGCCCGTGAACCGGCCGAGTTCCCGGTTCTCCGCTCCTGAAACAGCCAACGATACCGTCATTGCCGCTTC
>CAMLDH010000410.1 GCA_946478765.1 uncultured Oxalobacteraceae bacterium
GAATGCGTTGATGCGCTTCGTCGCGGTGTGAAAATGAGCAACGAGGGTTACTGATGCATTCAAGCGGACAATCGGCCCTTGTTAATGGGCCCTTGTTAATGCAATTTTTCTTTCTCAAGGTTCTCGAAAATATGCCGGATCATCCCCATCGCAAGCTCATGCTCGCCCACAAACACCTTGCCCGCATTTTCCTTCTGCAATAGTGCAGCTTCATGCTCGCTGTGCGTGCGGACAAGACTTTCGATAGACGGGTTGAGCGCTCTCGCCGTTTCAATCATTGCCCGGACATGAAACGTGTCGGGTGTTGCGATGACCAGCATCGATGCTCTGGCAATATGGGCCTGAATCAGCACCGCCGGTTCGGCCGCGTTACCTGCGACGGCGGGGATACCTTGTTTGCGCAGCTGCTCCACCAACTCTCGGTTTTGCTCCGCTACCACGTAGTGGATACCACGCTCCGTCAGACACTCGGCAATTTTCCGGCCAACCCGGCCATAGCCTACCAACACCACCTGCCCGGTCAACTGTTCCTGGTCGACTGTCGTGGGAAGCTCGGCGAGCGGATCAACAGGACGCTCCAGCTTGCGTGCCAGCGCGGAATTGGCGCGTATCCGGGATTGCAACGGTTCGATTGCCTTGAAGATAAGTGGATTCAAGGCAATCGAGATAATGGCGCCAGCCAAAATCATGCTTTGGGCCTCTGCCGGCAACAACCCCAGTGACAGCCCGAGTGCCGCCAGAATGAACGAGAATTCGCCGATTTGCGCCAGGCTGGCGGAAACGGTAAAGGCGGTATTGAGCGGATATCGTAATGCCAGCACCAGTAAAAAGGCGGCAAGCGACTTGCCAAGAATAATGACGGCAACTACCGCAAGGACATGCAAAGGGTTTTGCACTAAAACCTGCGGCTCGAAAAGCATGCCTACCGACACAAAGAACAAGACGGAAAATGCATCCCGCAGCGGCAAGGATTCTGCTGCCGCGCGGTGACTCAATTCCGATTCTCTCAACACCATGCCGGCAAAAAAAGCGCCAAGCGCAAAAGAGACGCCGAAAAAATGGGATGACCCGTAGGCAACGCCAACCGCAGCCGCAATGACGGCCAACGTAAAAAGCTCCCGAGAGCCGGTGCGCGCTACGCGCCAGAGAAACCAGGGAAAGAGCTTTCGTCCGATCACGAGCATGAGCACGATAAAGGCGCCGACCTGGCCGAGCGTTACCGCAAGCGTCGTCCACAAGCCGCTCCCTCCCTGCCCGCCATTTCCGCCCAAGGAGCCGGAAAGTGCCGGCAGAAGCACCAGAACCAGCACCATCACGAGGTCTTCGACAACAAGCCATCCCACTGCGATCTGACCGTTGATCGAATCGAGAATCCCCCGTTCCTCCAATGCGCGCAGCAGCACCACGGTACTGGCAACGGACAACGACAAGCCGAAAACGAGACCTGCACCAAGGCTCCAGTCCCACATGTACGCAAGCCCCATCCCCATGGCAGTGGCAACGGCAATCTGGAGCGTCGCGCCAGGCAAGGCGATGCGGCGCACTGCCAGCAAGTCATCGAGGGAGAAATGCAAACCGACCCCGAACATCAACAGCATCACCCCGATTTCAGCCAGTTGTCCCGCAAGCGCTGCATCCGCGACGAATCCCGGTGTTGCAGGACCAATGGCAATACCGGCAGCAAGATAGCCGACAAGGGCAGGCAACTTCAGGCGAACTGCGATCAGCCCAAAAACAAGGCCAAAACAAAGCGCGGCAGCAATCGTGGTAATTAACGTGATGTTATGGTGCATGGGTGGAAATTCTCCTCGGCATTTTGCCGTATCTCCTCCTTTTTGGGACACTATGGGGGGAGCTTTTTGATCATATCATTCGGCATGCGTGCAACAATCAAACATGCGGTTCGCTTCCCTCTTCTGGCGGCTTTCATTCACTTTTCCTAATATCGTACTGGTGGTGCTCAATACTGTGCCCGCCATCCAGAGCCCGGAGGATAATTTGTTCAACGTCAGGTCGCTACCATTCGACGTAGCAGTACTTGCTATGCCTGCTCCTGCCGCCGCGATATTTGCCCAATCTGCAGCCATGCCCAATCCAGTCGCCGTATATGCAAGCGCAGACATGCCATACGTGTTTGCCAATTTGCGTCCACTCTGTATTGCTGATACCGATGACAACACGCCAGCAGTTATCCACAATGCATTAGAACTCGTGGCAGCATAATTGACAGACTTTTGATTTGGATTCGTTTCATTGGATAAACCCGTTGCCGCCATACTGGCAATACCCGCGCCGAAATCTGCCGCATCCGATAGCAAACCCACGACAGTTCGGTCCTGAGAGGATAGGATACGGCTTATGCTGTTGAACGTAGCGGACGCAGTCCACGCGGCACCTGATGCCATTGACCTTTTATACAGGCTTGGATTGCTAATCGCTGCTACGGAATAGCTCAATGTCGATGCTGCGGCGTCAAATACGTGGGAAAACGCCTTTGCTGTTGTTGCCCTTGTCTTGTTCATCAAAGTACGTCTGGCTCTGTCCGCGGCTCTTGCGCTCTGTAACTCTCTCTCTCGAACCGCAACTACGCCGTGCTCAGGATGAAGCTGAACGGCCTCATCATCCGCGATGGCTGAATATTCTTCTTCTGTCAGTGCGTGAGTTTGCGGTGTCATCTCATCTAAATTGAGACTCCGTAGAACTTCGTCTTCGATAGGGCACAATCCACGAAGCATCTTTGCCGCATCGAAAATTCGATCGCATTTCACAACATGTTCCATTGCGTCGATATGTCCTTCTTTGAATTGAGTTTGAATGTCTTCCAGAGCCGCTCCTAGCATGCGAGCTGCCAGATTCCTGGAATTAAATAAAACTTCCCGGGATTTTGGAAGATCACCAAGCATTATCGGTTGCGCTCTGTTTCTGATTGCTTGTGCTTGTTTTGGTCTTGGCGACCATCGCGCACGACCAAAATGATGAACTTGACGGCCTTTATCATTTGGAACAGCAGGACTATTCTGCCGTTCCAGGTCCTGGTCAACATTATGGTTGAGGCTTGCAGCAGACGAAAGGAGGGGAGATGATTCCTGTTCCTCCTGGATTTCTTTCGTTCCCAAGGATATTTGCGATGACGGGGACGCTGCAGATACACCTTGATCCATGTG
>CAMLDH010000411.1 GCA_946478765.1 uncultured Oxalobacteraceae bacterium
ACCGCTGACCTCTTGCATGCCATGCAAGCGCTCTCCCAGCTGAGCTATACCCCCTGCGCAGAAGCGAAATTATAGCAAAGGTTTTGCTCCTGTGTAAATCGCCTTTTTAAAAATTATCCGAGATATTTACCCAAGCGCGCCAACACCACATCGCGACCAAACAATTCCACGACAGCGTCGATTGACGGTGTTTGCAATTGTCCGGTCAGCATCAGGCGCAAGGGCATCGCGATTTGCGGCATCTTCAATTTGTGTGCGGCGAGCACCTCTTTCAGCATCACAGACAACGCAGCCTTGTTCCATTGCACACTCTTGCATTGCTCTGCATATTCCATCAACGCGGGCTTCACTGCCTCTGTGAAATGTTGCGACAGTAATGCAGCATCGGGTATCGGCTGGCGATAGAACAGCATTGCGGCGTCGGCCAATTCATTGATGGTATTGGCGCGCTCTTTCATTAACGCAATGACGGCCTGCACATTCGGTGCGCCTTCGAATTGCGCGCCATCCTTTTCCAGCAACGGACGCGTCAAAGCCTCCAGGCGTGCATTGTCCGCCAGCTTGATGTAGTGATTGTTGAGCCACGCAAGTTTTTCCGGATTGAATTGTGCAGGCGACTTCGACAGATGATCGAGATCGAACCATGCACAGAACTGCTCCACCGAAAATATTTCATCGTCGCCATGACTCCAACCAAGGCGCGCCAGATAATTCAGCATCGCTTCCGGCAGGTAACCCTGCGCCGGATAATCCATCACGCTGACCGCACCGTGGCGCTTCGATAATTTTTCGCCGTCGGCGCCGAGAATCATCGGCACGTGACCGTACTGCGGCAATGGCGCGCCCAGCGCTTGCAGGATATTGATTTGACGCGGCGTGTTGTTGACGTGGTCGTCGCCGCGGATCACGTGCGTGATCTTCATGTCCCAGTCATCGACCGCAACGCAGAAATTGTAGGTGGGCGTGCCATCCGGTCGCGCGATCACCAAGTCGTCCAGCTCGCGATTGGAAATCGTGATCGGCCCTTTCACAACGTCATGCCAGGTCACGTCGCCATTAGGCGGATTGCGAAAACGGATCACCGGCTTGCGGCCTTCCGGTATCGCCGGCAAGGTCTTGCCCGATTCAGGACGCCAGGTGCCGTCGTAGCGCGGCTTCTCGCCGGCGGCGCGCTGGCGCTCACGCATCGCTTCGACTTCTTCCGGCGTCGAATAGCAGTAATAAGCCGTACCCGCCGTCAGCATCTGCGCCAGCACTTCGCGATAGCGGTCCATGCGCCGCATCTGGTAGAACGGGCCCTCGTCATGCGACAACCCTAACCATTCCATGCCTTCCAGGATCGCTTGCACCGCTTCCGGCGTGGAGCGCTCCAGGTCGGTGTCTTCAATGCGCAGCACGAAAGTGCCGCCGAAATGGCGCGCATAGGCCCACGAAAAAAGTGCGGTACGGGCGCCGCCCAGATGAAGATAACCGGTGGGGCTGGGAGCAAAACGGGTGCGAACGACTGTCATGGCAAAGAAAAACGGCTTTGGTTTGCCAAAGCCGTAATAGGAAAAAGCGTTATTTTACCGCGTTGCCATACTGGATGGAACCGGCGCCCGGCACTGACGACCGCGACGATTAGTCGTTCTTGATCACGATCGATGGAAACTTGCTTGTCATATCCTTGGCTTTTTCCGCCACCTTCACCGCGATCTTGCGTGCAATATTCTTGTAAATCGTCGTCACCGGACCTTCCGGCTCGGCCACCACGGTAGGCTTGCCGGAATCGGTTTGCTCGCGGATCGACATGGTCAAGGGCAATGCGCCGAGGAATTCGACGCCATATTCTGCACACATCTTTTCGCCGCCGCCGGAGCCGAAGATTGCTTCCGCATGGCCGCAATTGGAACAAATATGCGTGCTCATGTTTTCGACAATGCCGAGAATCGGGATGCCGACCTTCTCGAACATTTTCAAGCCTTTGCGCGCATCGAGCAGTGCGATGTCTTGCGGCGTGGTAACGATCACCGCGCCGGTGACCGGCACTTTTTGCGACAGCGTGAGCTGGATATCGCCGGTGCCGGGCGGCATGTCGACGATCAGATAATCGAGGTCGCGCCAGTTGGTCTGCTCCAGCAATTGCTGCAATGCCTGCGTCACCATCGGGCCACGCCACACCATCGGCTGGTCGGGATCGATCATGAAACCAATGGAGGATACCTGCAGACCGTGATTTTCCAGCGGCTCCATCGTCTTGCCGTCGAGCGAGTCGGGACGCCCCGAAATACCCATCATCATCGGTTGCGACGGGCCGTAGATATCGGCATCGAGAATCCCGACTTGCGCGCCTTCGGCCGCCAATGCCAGCGCCAGATTGACTGCCGTGGTCGATTTTCCAACACCGCCTTTGCCGGACGCGACCGCGATGATGTTCTTTACATTCGACAGCAGTTTGACGCCGCGCTGCACCGCGTGCGAGACGATTTTTGAATAAACGTTCACGCCAACCTTGCCGACGCCAGCAATGCCTTGCACCGCATTGGTGGCCGCGGCGCGAATGCCTTCGATCTGGCTCTTGGCAGGGTAACCGAGTTCGACATCAAAAGTGACGTCAGCGCCGTTGACCTGAATATTTCTGGCGGATTTGCTTGAAATCAAGTCCTTGCCCGTATTGGGATCGATGACTTCGCTCAGTGCCGCTTTCACGGCATCAATCGTGATGCTCATTACTTCTCCTGAATTTTGTTGTCGCAAGTCTAAACCAAATCGATGCCTCGACTGATGAAATGCTTGCAAGCGGTAGGGCTATAACCGCATATCCACAGTCATTTGACACCCGATCGGTACGATAAGCGCCGCCGCACTGCTAAAATTAGGGTTTTATTTCATTAAGCACCACCCTATGAGCACTGCACAGCCGCGCAAGCTATTCGTCACCACCGCCCTGCCCTACGCCAATGCGGCGTTCCACATCGGCCACATCATGGAATACATCCAGGCTGACATCTGGGTGCGGTTTCAGCGCATGCAAGGGCATGAAGTCAATTTCGTCGGCGCCGACGATGCGCACGGCGCGCCAATCATGATCGCTGCGGAAAAAGCCGGCATCACGCCGCAGGAATTCGTCGCGCAAATCGCCGCCGGCCGCAAGCAATACCTGGATGGCTTTCATATTGGCTTCG
>CAMLDH010000412.1 GCA_946478765.1 uncultured Oxalobacteraceae bacterium
GGCCGGCATGGTTTTCAATGCATTTAGCATGCCGGCGAAATTGATGCCGCGCGTGGACGCATCGTAGTAAGGATAGTTGTTGACGGTGAAGCCGGCGGATTCGAACAGTGCACGGTGGTTTTCCCAGCTTGGATCGCTGATCCATACTTGCGCGTCCGGCGCAAAACGCTTCAGGAAATCGGCGCCGAGTTTCAATGCACCGGTACCGCCAATTGCTTGCGCGGTGATCGCGCGCTTTTCCTGCACGACGGCGCTATCGGCGCCAAACACCAATTCCTGCACTGCCTTGTCGTAAGCCGCCAGACCATCGATCGGCAGGTAGGTGCGCGGCGCGGCTTTTTCCATCAGTTGCGCTTCGGCCTTGCTGACGCATGCCAGCAGCGGCACTTTGCCGTTGTCGTCGTAATAGACGCCGACACCGAGATTGATCTTGTTCGGGTTCTTGTCTGCGTTAAAGGCTTCGGTGATGCCGAGGATCGGATCGCGCGGCGCCATTTCTATGGCGGCAAAGAGGGGGGCAGGTAGAGGTGCGTTCATCGTGATAACATCAAAAGTTAGCTGCAAAAATACGCTTTGCAGTCGGGGTGTATGGAGGGAAAAACAAAAAAACATGACGCCAAAATGCAACCTGTCATTTTACCAAAGGTCAAAAGCAAATGGCTGAATTATCTCAAGTTTCCAGTGCCTTGGACGAATCGAAAATCGTCACGTTTCCCGACTCGCCATACCGGCTGTACCAGCCATTCCCGCCCGCCGGCGACCAGCCGGACGCGATCGTGAAGCTGGCGGAAGGTATTGAAGATGGCTTGTCGTACCAGACCTTGCTCGGTGTGACCGGTTCCGGCAAAACTTACACGATGGCCAACGTGATCGCCCGCATGGGGCGTCCCGCCATTATTTTTGCCCCCAACAAGACGCTGGCGGCCCAGTTGTACAGCGAATTCCGTGAATTTTTTCCGCAAAATGCGGTGGAATATTTCGTCAGTTATTACGACTATTACCAGCCGGAAGCCTATGTGCCGCAACGCGACTTGTTCATTGAGAAAGATTCCTCGATCAATGAGCATATCGAGCAAATGCGCCTGTCGTGCACCAAATCGTTGATGGAGCGGCGCGATGTGGTGATTGTGGCAACTGTGTCCGCGATTTACGGTATCGGTAATCCGAACGAATACCATCAAATGATCCTGACCTTGCGGGCCAAGGACAAAGTAGCGCAACGCGACGTGATTGCGCGGCTGATCCAGATGCAATACGCGCGCAATGAAGTCGACTTCGGGCGAGGCACCTTTCGGGTGCGCGGCGATACCATCGATATCTTTCCGGCCGAGCATGCCGAATTGGCGGTGCGCATCGAGATGTTCGACGACGAGATCGACAGCCTGCAATTGTTTGATCCGTTGACCGGGCGCGTGCGGCAGAAGATTCCGCGCTTTACTGTCTACCCGGGCTCGCATTACGTGACGCCGCGCGCGACGGTGCTGCGTGCGATCGATACCATCAAGGAAGAATTGCGCGATCGCCTCGCATGGTTTCGCAAGGAAAATAAATTGATTGAAGAACAGCGGCTGGAACAGCGCACGCGCTTCGATCTGGAAATGATGCAGGAAATCGGTTTTACCAAAGGCATTGAAAATTATTCGCGCCATTTGAGCGGCGGCAAGCCCGGCGATCCGCCGCCGACGCTGGTCGATTATCTGCCGCAGGATGCGTTGATGTTCCTCGATGAGTCGCATGTGCTGCTGGGTCAGCTCAACGGCATGTACAACGGCGACCGCGCGCGCAAAACCAACCTGGTCGATTATGGCTTCCGTCTGCCGTCCGCGCTGGACAACCGGCCGCTGCGCTTCGATGAGTTCGAAGGCAAGATGCGCCAGACCGTCTTCGTGTCCGCCACGCCGGCCGATTACGAGAAGCAGCACGCGGGACAGGTGGTCGAGCAAGTGGTGCGGCCGACCGGCCTGGTGGACCCGGCGATCAGTGTGCGTCCGGCCAGCACCCAGGTGGACGATTTGATGTCGGAAATCACTGAGCGCGTGAAGAAAAACGAGCGCGTGCTGGTGACGACGCTGACCAAGCGCATGGCCGAGCAGTTGACGGAATTCTTGAGCGACAATGGCATAAAGGTACGTTATCTGCATAGCGATATCGATACCGTGGAACGGGTCGAGATCATTCGTGATTTGCGGCTTGGCACATTCGATGTATTGGTCGGCATCAACCTGTTGCGCGAAGGGCTGGATATTCCTGAAGTGTCACTGGTCGCGATTTTGGATGCGGACAAGGAAGGTTTTTTGCGCTCGGAGCGCAGCCTTATTCAAACCATTGGCCGCGCGGCGCGCAATCTCAACGGCATGGCGATTTTGTATGGCGACAAGGTCACCGATTCGATGCGACGCGCGATTGATGAAACCGAACGCAGGCGCAACAAGCAGGTGGCGTTCAATGCCGCCAATAACATCACCCCGGTGGGTATCAAGAAAGTCATCAAGGATTTGATCGACGGTGTTTACAGCCCGCAAGAGGCGCGGGAAGAATTGCAGGCGGCGCAAGAGCATGCGAAGTACGAAGCGATGAGCGAGAAGCAGGTGAGCAAGGAAATCAAGCGGCTGGAGAAGCTGATGCTTGACCATGCGAAGAACCTGGAATTCGAAAAAGCGGCGCAAGTGCGCGATCAATTGAGAATTCTGAAAGAGCAGTTGTTTGGCGCCCCCGGTGTGGAAAACGTTGTGCCGCTCATCGGATCGTAATCCATATCGCGTCGTGATCGGTGCTGATGCGCAGGCACGACAATCTGCGCAAGGTTAAGGTGCGACGTTACAATCGCATTTTTTCCTTGCCTATCCACCATGTCCCAATCCATCCCGACTGTTTTCCTCGATATGCTCGATTTGGCCGATGCATCGTGGCGGCCGATTTTGCGCCGCGGCCTGCAAGCCGTCGCGAGCGCTGATCCAGCCTATTTGCCGGCACTTGCCGAGGATACTTATTTGCCGACGGGAGGGCGTTTGTTCGCCGCTTTCGTGCAGCCACTGGATGCGGTGCGCTATGTGCTGGTGGGCGAAGGGCCGTATCCGCGTCCGGAAAGCGCGACCGGCGTGTGTTTCATGGATGGCGGTGTCGGTTTGTTGTGGTCGGAAAAAGGGCTGTCGAAACC
>CAMLDH010000413.1 GCA_946478765.1 uncultured Oxalobacteraceae bacterium
ATCACACCGTCACTTACGAACAGCGCACGGAAGGACGCGGCGAACGCGCCCGCCGCGCTGCTGGTATCGGCGCAACGTACGCAACTCGATCAATTCCGGCTCGACGCCGACACCGCCATGATCACGGTCGAGCAATTTGTCCGCGATGCGAAAGGCATCGCGACGCGCGGACGGATCGATCGCCTGCAACTGGCGCAAGTGCTCAAATTCACCAATGCGCAACCGGCGCTGACAACCGACCTGCAATTGAACGGCGCGTGGGATATCGCCCTAGCCGACACCATCAAGGGCAGCATCAGCCTGCAACGTCACAGCGGCGATGTGGTGATGCACGGCGGCACGCCGGTCGCGCTCGGCTTGCGCGATCTGGCGGCGAGCGCGAGCGCGGCCAACGGCCAACTCAATGTGCGCATCAACGCCGAAGGCCGCCAGCTCGGGCGCATCGACATCAGTGCCGGCACGCTCGCCGTGAAAGGCGCACATCGCCTGGGATGGTCGCCCGATGCGCCGCTGTCGGGCAGCGCCAGAATCGATATCCCGTCGCTGGCGTGGGCCGGTCCGCTGGTGTCGCCGACGACCGTCACCGAAGGCCGCGTGCAAAGCGACATCAAGATCAGCGGCAGCATGGCGCAACCGCAATTTGCCGGACGGATCGGCGCCGGCGGCTTGCGCCTGCTGTATGGCGATCTCGGTCTCGATTTGCGCAACGGCATGCTGGACAGCGAATTCCGCGGCGACACGCTGTTCGTGAACAAGCTGGCATTTCAAAGCAATGGCGGCAGCATCGCCGCATCCGGTCCGATCCGTTTTTCGCAGGGCAAACCCGACGCGCAAATTGCGTTGCAAGCGGAGCGCTTCATGCTGCTGGATCGCAGCGACCGCAAACTCGTCGTCAGCGGGCAGAGCAAGATCGCGTGGCGCGACGGACGCGCGGACGTGACGGGCGCGTTCGACGTCAATTCCGGCTTTTTCGATATCGGCCGCGAAGACATGCCGCAGCTGTCGGATGATGTGGTGGTGCTCGGGCGCGGCAAAAAATCGGCGGGCGCGATGACGGCTGCCATCGATCTCAACGTCAACCTGGCCAACGGCGTCGCGTTGAAGGGGCGCGGACTGGATGGCGTGCTGGTGGGTCAGCTGCATTTGACGAGCGCGCCGAACCAGTTATTGCGGGCGCAGGGCAGCGTGCAAATCACGCAAGGCACCTATACCGCGTACGGCCGCAAGCTGGCGATCGAACAAGGCGTGCTGCGCTTCAACGGCCCGCTCAACAATCCGGCGCTCGATATCACCGCCATGCGGCGCGGCGAGGAAGTCGAAGCCGGCGTCGCGGTGCGCGGCACGGTACTCGCGCCGCGCGTGACGCTGGTGTCGGAGCCGCCGGTGCCGGAAGCGGAAAAGCTGTCGTGGCTGGTGCTCGGACGCCCGCTCGATACCGCCACCGGCAATGCCGACCTCGGTGCCTTGCAAAGTGCGGCCGGCGCGTTGTTGTCGGACAGCGCGGCCAGCGGCGTGCAATCGCAGATCGCAACGGCATTCGGACTGGATGATTTTCGTATCGCAACCAACCAGGACAACGTGCAGCAGCGCATCGTCACCCTCGGCAAACGCCTGTCGTCCCGGCTGTACGTCAGTTACGAGCAAAGCCTGCAGGCGGCCGGCAGCGTTTTGTTGTTGCGCTACACGCTATCGCCGCGCCTGACGCTGGAAGCCGAGGCCGGCACGCGCGGCGCGCTGTCGCTGTTGTATAACGTGGCGTTCGATTAAAGCTCCCTGCCCCCCCTATTCCGCCATTCACGCGGGATTAATGAAACTCCTTGAATGTGCGGCCACAACCCGGAGTAAGCAGGCATTTATGCCGATTGTCGCTGTGTTCAAGCTGGAATGCCTGATGGCCATCCGATGGAACCAAATTGAACAAAAAGTCACTCAGGGATTCACCAATAATCAATGACGCCTTCATGACGAAAATTACATCATCTCCTAGCAACCTCTCCACGCCTGTCTACACAGCGCCGCCCGAGCCGGACGCAACGACATCTGGAGCACAAGCACAAGAAGGTTCTCCCCCTCCCCGCCAGCCGCGACGTGACAGCCCCTCTCGGGCCCTCCGGGCGCTGCACAAGCAGGTGCAGGATTCCCCGCTCATAGTGCTACCCTACGATATGCAGAAGGCAATCGTGGAGTGCATGGACAACGTTTCAAGAAGCGAGCTGAGATTGGCCTGCCAGGACCTCGAACAAGTGGTGTCCAAGCATGTTCAGCATGTGAAGGTAAGCAACAGAGATCATCTTAGGGAAGCGATAGAGGCTTACAAGGATGGCGGCATTACAAAACTCACTTTGAATGGCCCCAGCTTCACGAATGACGATCTGGCGCTGTTACAGGGTTTGCCGCGCCTGGAGCATTTGGAGCTGATTCTCTGCACCGGTCTGACCGGTGCTTGTCTCGCGTATCTGCGGCAACTGACATCGCTAGAGCATTTGGACTTGTCCGGCGGCGACCTGAGAGATGACGATCTCGCGCATCTGCAGCAGATGACATCGCTAAAGCATTTGGATCTGAGTCGCTGCACCGATCTGACCGATGAGGGTCTCGCGTATCTGCGGCAACTGACATCGCTGCGGCATTTGGATCTGAGTCGCTGCACCGGTCTGACCGGTACCGGTCTCACGCATCTGCGGCCGCCGACATCGCTGCAGCATTTGGGGATGCGCAGGTGCACCGGTTTGACCGATGTCAATTTCGCATATCTGGGGCAGATAACATCGCTGCAGCATTTGAATCTGTCCGGCTGCCGCCAGCTGACCGATGCCTGTTTACCGTATTTGCAGCCTCTGACATCGCTGCAGTATTTGAATCTCTTTGGCAGCAACAATCTGACCATGGCCGGGATGGAATTGCTGCGCGACCGAATCGGAGAAAACCTTGTGATAGAAAGATAAGCTGATGTTACGCAGCCGCCCGAAATTGCTGAAGTTCAGCATAGGCGGTTCGCGATGCGTTGATTGAGAAGGACGAGTTCGAGTCTCGAGAGGTTTACGCACGGTTCTGCGAGAGACTCATGGTGAAATTCCTGGCGTCTACTCACCAAAGCGTTAGAGCGGTTTGCGGGTTGGTGTAAGGGAGCCAAGGTCGGGCCGAGGAGCGCACG
>CAMLDH010000414.1 GCA_946478765.1 uncultured Oxalobacteraceae bacterium
ACTTGAAGGTTTCGAATGCCGCAAGCGGTTCCCTGACCAGCGCATCGATGTCGTAGCGTGTCTGCGACTGATCGATTTGCGAGCCTTCCTCGGTCGGGATGCCGTAGCGGTTATTGAGCGTGGCGACCGATGCGCCGACGTGGCCCCAATTGCCGATATAGGACGCGCCGAAGCCGACACTGTTTTCATGGGTATAAGACAAAGGCAATTTGCCGGTAGCCGACGTGGAATCATTCAGGATTTGAAAGCCGGGAATCTTGTAATCTTCCGCGCGGCGTGAATTGGCATCGACATGCAGTCCGATCGGACCGGCCGCGCCATCGACCGACATCGACAGACTCTTTGCCTGATCGACCGAACCGTAGCGGAGTTCCGCTTCGCCGGTCGGTGCGGATTCGAGCACGGTCGGAATGCGGTCGTTGACGACATTCACCAGTCCGCCGATGGCGCCGGAGCCATACAGCAGCGCCGCCGGCCCGCGCAGAATTTCAATTTGACGCGCGGTCGCGCCTTCCGACGCAACCGCGTGATCGTTCGACAGGCCCGATACGTCGGACACCGACATGCCGTTCTGCAGGATTTTTACCCGTGCGCCTTCGAGGCCCCGGATGATCGGACGCGAGGCGCCGGCACCGAAACCGGAGGTGGAGACGCCCAACTCGTGCGACAGCGTGTCGCCGAGCGAATTACCGAGCTTGTTGCGCAATTCGTCGCCGGACAATACTTTGGCGGGGGTCAGGATTTGATCGCCTTCGCCGCCGCCAAATGGCGTCGCGGTGATCACAACGGTTTGCGGCGTTTCGTTCGTGGTTTGGGCAAAAGAAAGTGAGGCGAGTGCGGACAGGACCGCGCTTGCCAACAGGGTGCGTTGGACGTGCATAGGAATTCCTCGATACGTAAAAAGGATAGCGTGTGTGATCCGGCCGCACGTTGGCGGTCAGGTCAGATAAACGGTTGCGTGGTACGGAAAATCAAACGCGTGGCGGCGCACGCGACAGGAAATGACAGACGAACGGCGCATCCCAGGACGCGAATGCGGTCCATAGCGCCAACACATGCACATTGGGCAGGATTAGCGCAATGAAGGCAACAGTGCCGGCCGCATCGGCAAGTGCGGCAGCGTCCCATGCCGCACATGAATGCCGTGCTTTGCCGCTCCAGTCGATCTAGTCGCTCCACAGGCCGGGTCCGGATGCCGACAACGCATGGCGCGTGCCGTATTGTCCGCCGCCATGGGCGATTCGATGCCGCTGGCCGGCCCATTGCGCGAACAACAGCGCCATCACCAACAGCAGGGTGAGGACGATGTGCGCCGGTCTGGCGTTAGGGCGAGTGCTTGGCATCGAAAGAATCCGGGAATTTATTTGACCGTTGCAGGAACGGCATCGGTCAGCCGGTAGTACAGCCCCATCGGATCATCTCTCGCGGTATTGCCGCATGCATCGCAAACGTGCGCGGCAATACCGAAGGCAGGCGCAATTCTGGCGCTTGCCGGTGATGAGCGGGCCCTCATTTTCAAACGTCAATCGAACAGACGCTCAACTCGGACGAGTCGCGTCAATACCGTTCTTGCAATGAATAAGTCGTTTGAAAAAAGAGGCGTTAAAGCGGAGAGAGGACGCGCGGCGGCGCTTGAGAAGGCGGCGTGAGGTAGTGCTGCGTTGCGACAACAGTGGAGAGCGGAAGAAGAACAATGCGATAGGTGAGAATCGCCAGTGCGCTCAGTATTTCCGCAGCGACTGGCGGAATGTCGGCTGGAAAATGTGCAGCAATATAGCAGCTCACACAATCGGACGACTGCTCGGTCAAACCATGCTTGTGATGCGCGGCGCCGATCAATTGCAGCGTGAGGACGACCATCGCCAGCCAGAGCAGCGCGCGAGAAAAGCGCTTTCCGGTGAGGTGTCCGACACTGAATTGTTTGACCGTTACCCGCATGCAGTGCTTGGTGGATGGAAGAGAAATCAAGAGGCCGACAGGGTGAATTCCCGGTCAGCCAGATACAAGATACATTGTCCGGTCAGGCATCCAGGCAGGGAAGGACTCTGCTTTGCCACGGAATAACAATGCAACTCGATTGCATTAGCATATCATTGAAATCGGATCATTTCGTGACAGAAGTTCATCCAAACGAGATGTGCTCGCGTTATTGCTGCGACCAAGTCATTACACAAAATTCACTGCGTTCCTTCGTGACAGTGATCAGGATCGTTGGTGCCGAACATCTTGGGAGGTTTGATGTGAAGTGCGAATTGTCAGTATGGCGCCGTTCATCGATCTTGGCGCGCTGGGGGCGCCAGCCGGCCAAACACATCACATCGCCGCCGGCTTCGACATCCGTCTCGATCTGCCGGGCGGCATCGTGTTGACGATCGCAAGGTGCTGCTGTTCTTCCCCCGAACAGCAGGTGCGCGTATTCTTGTACGCCCAGCTGGTGGACATGCGGCGCTCGCCACTGTCCCCACCTTCTGGTGGCGTCAACTGACGCCGGTTTTGGTGACCGCAATCGTCATCACCGTATGCGGGCGTCGAGTTCCTTGAGTTTGTTGGTGATGATGCGTGCAGCATTGGTTGCAGTTTTGAAGTCGGGATGGATGCCGTCGCCCATATGCGTGAAATCTCTCCAGATATCCAGTACCAATGCTCCCGGCAATTCCGCTCTGAGGCGATTTTGGGCGAGATCCCGGAGCGTATTGTAGTCTTGCGCACCGATTACCCATTGCAGACCAAACAGCGAACGGAACAAGGGTAGATCAAGGCTCTCGTAGCGCGGATAAACATCGAAGATCGGTGTAAGGTCCTTCGACAGCGCGTAATTGCCGAGCGCGACGAGGCGGTCGACCGTCGCAGTCATCTGCGCATAGTTGCAAGGCTGAGATTGCGTCTGCGGTATTCCGAAGGCATCGGCATGCAAACAATCATTGGCGACAGTGATGACGACATACTTGGCGTTGTACTGCGTGAAGGTCGGCGGCAGCGCGACGCGTGCCAATGCTTTTTGCAATTGCGTTTGGTAACTTTCCCAAGCGGCCGGCCCGCAACTGGCCGCGCCGGGCGCACAGTAAGGCCGGGCAAACGTGCCGGCGCCCGCCTGTGCTTCGTTAATGACGAATCCCGATAGCTCTGGGGTGCACGTCAGAGC
>CAMLDH010000415.1 GCA_946478765.1 uncultured Oxalobacteraceae bacterium
GCAAGAAGTGGCCTTGGCTGGGAGTACTGGACATGCGTCAGCCGCTCCGCATTTGCACTTTGAGGTTTACCAAAAAGGGGCAAAGGGCGATGTGAATCCGGAACCGTTGCTATGCGGTGGCGCATCACGTAAACCAGGTGCTGATACGGTGGCTGGCTTTCCGATCAAAGCATGTAATCCCGACGGTGGCCAATGTGGCGGTGATGCCGGTTTGCCACCAGCAGGCGGAGGCACAACGCCTCCTGGTCCTGTCGTTGGAGGTGGAGGCGGAGCAGGCAATCAACCTTCGCCGCCGGCAGTTCGCACAGAACAGTTTGACGACATGTCTACTGAAGAGATCTTCGCTACGGAAGTCTCCAAACGATTTGGAAATCCAGACTGGTACAAAGAGCAGGCGGAGCGAGGGGCGATACCGTTAATGGCAGAATATCTACACATGCTCGCTTTGGAGCAATATATCGAGTTACACAAGATGCTGGCCCGCGGGCGAGTAGAAACTCTTTTGGCGACGAAGCTGGCACGTCAGAACAAGCAAGAAATCGCGTTGCGTCTGCAGCGGCAACGTGAAGCGGCCGCAAAAGCCGGACCTGAAGCAAATCATTAACGGAAGAGCCATGGCTGAGGATGCAGTGCCCGTATCACGCGTTTTGTTGACAACCGATTCGGCTCCGGATGGCTGGAAGATCGAGAGAATTCTCACGATGATCCAGCTCACCACGCGTATCAAGGTGACGGACAGCGGACTTCGATCTGAAGAATGCCAGGAAGCTCTGGATATGCTTGCGGATTCTGCGCCGGATGAAGCGAACGCAGTAATAGGGATCAGGGTGACAAGTTCAACGCTGACGATCGAAGACACGGTATATCTGTACCTTACCTACATTGGCACGCCAGCAATCATCGTAGAGTTGGAGTAATTACATTGCGGCGCGGAGCATCAGGAAAGAGAAATTGATTGCATTATCGTTAATTCAATAAAAATTGATCCGGATTTTTGCTTGTCGTACAAGCTGGCGTAGATAATCATTCATGGTATAAACTAACGAAAGTTAAATGCCATGAATATATCAATCAGCGGAGGTTGCGATGGGTCTTTTGAAAAAGCTGCAAAAAGAAAATCAGGATAATTCAAGGGGCGAATCGCCCGACGAGGCCCCGGACCTGCCGCCAGCTTCAGCTTCCGATCAATTTTCTTCATCCTCGCCGTCTACAGGTGAGCGTCGCTTCCCTCGCGCAGGCCAATCGATTGATCCGAAGCCTGATTCCCAGGCTGAGCAAGCCAAGGCATCCGCTGAAAGCGGCACGATGAACGCTACTGACGATGCCGCCAAAAAGGCGGGTGAGAATGATTTCGATGAAAAGGATCTTCCGCCGGAGCTGCATATCCTTACCATGCTTCTGCGTACAAACGACTGGACGCTGGAGAAATCAAACGATCCGAATGCCCGGGCGAAAGGACAGATCGCGTGGTCCCTTATTGAGTCTCAGATCCAGAGCGCCGTCGACGCCGGATACGGGGTAGATGTCCACAGGTTGTGGCGGCGATTTGCGCCGGCCGGGCACACTGGTTTAGCTGACCTGCTCAACAGAGCACGCCAGTCCTACGGCGAAAAAAACGCCTCCGAGGGTCATAGTCCGCTGATGGCGGCGAAAGTGGCAGAACAACTTCCCGAACCCCACATCCCTTTTTATCGGACGGAATCGACTGTGATTGATGTCGATGCGACAGAAGTGCCAGAGGAACCGTTTTCCGATCCTTATGAAAATCCAACTTGGCCGAGGCGACCCCAGTTTCAAGCACATCCGAATGTGGTGAATCAACCGGACGTCCAACAACAGCAGGCTGGTCACGGAGGTATGTCCGGAGACCTGTTGAACAAAGTACTCTCTGCGCCATTTGCATTGACGGCTGCTGCCGGCAGCCTGGTCGTCAACTCGTTGAAAGCAATGGGTGACAAGGCGAAGTCCTACTATGTCAAAAATCGCGTCAATGGGCACGGTATTTTGGCCGCACAGCTGGACCAAGCATCGGTCGAGATTGAATCCCTGACGACAAAGCTTAAGGCACAGGGTATGGGAGATCTCATCAATGACATGCGGGCCACTGGCCGTCCGGCACGTGAGATCTTCGAGGGAATGAAGCCTGGTGGATCCCATCAGTATTTTAGCGACCGATTCAATGCACTTATGACGAATCCCCAGTTCGCTGAGAACTACGGCAAGCTTCAATCCGCATTGGACGATTTTAGTTTCAAGGCGACGCGCTACGCGACGTCTGGAGTCGAGCTAAACCTGGATTATTCAGATGCGATTGATCGCAATCTGGAACGGATTTCCGCGTCTACTGAAGGCTTTGTCTTCAAGAAGGATGGCGTCATCAAGCACTTGCAGGAACTGGCTCGTCAGATCGGCGAGCGGATCAGTAATCTCGTGAACAATCTCATGGGACGCCTGGCACCGCAGTAACTTTTTTCGGTATGGTATGACATGATATGGAGTGATGTTATATGAATCAAAGCTCGAACACATCGATGACTGTCGGCAGTCTCGATTCCCTCATTGCTCGGTTGGACAAAAGTTTCGACATCATTCGCCAAACCCAAGCGGTGCAAGACAAGCCTGTCTCCGAAGCGATGCTGACAGAGCTTGAGTCGCAAGGCGTGATCTACGCAGGTTTCTTGTCTGACGCGCATGCCGGGCGCATCAATCCATTTGGTTCTGCTGCGAGAGAAATGATGAGGTTGGTGGGCGCTTTCTGCCAATTGGTCGAAACGGAATTGCCCCTCAAGTTGGTTTAGGAGCCTACGATGAACCAGTCTATGACTTTGGATGAAAAGGCACGGAGCATATTTACTCGATTTTGCGAAAATCTCGCGAAAATCGACCTTCGTGCAGCAGCGGCAGTACCAGCTGCCATTGGCGCGGTAACTATGCTGTACGGCGTGGGGCTCGAAGTGCACGGAGAGAGCGAGCTGCTGCAGCACGGTGGCCAGCTGGCAGTGGCCGCATATCGAAGTGCGATGCAGGCCAATCCTGTGGACACCGTGGGTGAATACGCGCGCTTGGCGTTTGCAGGAAGCCTACCGTCTTTTGGCGGTAACGCCCAAGGTGTCGGATTCGCTGC
>CAMLDH010000416.1 GCA_946478765.1 uncultured Oxalobacteraceae bacterium
GCCGGTCAGCAACGCGCCCAGGATGCCGCCCACGCCATGCACGCCGAACACATCGAGCGAATCATCGGCGCCGAGCAGACGCTTCAGGCCATTGACACCCCACAGGCAGACGATACCGGCCAGCAAACCGATGACCAGTGCGCCCATCGGGCCGACGAAACCGCACGCCGGCGTAATCGCCACGAGGCCAGCCACTGCGCCGGATGCGCCGCCGAGCATCGAAGGCTTGCCTTTTGCCATCCACTCCCCGAACACCCACGATACGGTTGCAGCAGCAGTTGCCAGCAAGGTATTCAAGAATGCAAGGGCGGCGACATCACCTGCTTCCAGCGCAGAACCGGCGTTAAAACCGAACCAGCCCACCCACAGCAGCGACGCGCCGACCATGGTCATGGTCAGCGAATGCGGCGCCATCGATTCCCTGCCGTAGCCGACACGTTTGCCGATCACGAAAGCACCGACCAGACCGGCGACAGCGGCATTGATATGCACCACGGTACCGCCGGCGAAGTCGAGCGCGCCTTTTTGCCACAGAAAACCGCCTTTGGCAGATTCAGATGCCAGTGTTGCCGCATCCTTGATGCCATCCGGACCCGGCCAGAACCAGACCATGTGCGCGATCGGCAGATAGGAGAAGGTGAACCACAGCACGATGAACAGCAGCACGGCGGAGAATTTCGCGCGCTCGGCAAATGCACCGATGATCAGGCCGCAGGTAATCGCGGCAAACGTCGCCTGGAACACCACGAACACGAACTCGGGAATCACCACGCCCTTGCTGAAAGTGGCCGCAGTTGCAAAGCTTGCCTTTGCCGGATCCCAGATCCCTTTCAGGAACAGGCGATCGAACGAACCGATGAAGTTGCTGCCCTCGGTGAATGCCAGCGAGTAGCCGTAAATGCACCACAACACGACAATCACGGCAAAGATCATGAATACCTGCATCAGGATCGACAGCATGTTTTTCGAACGGACCAGGCCGCCGTAGAACAATGCCAGACCAGGAATCGTCATCAGGATCACGAGCATGGTGGCGACCATCATCCACGCCGTATCGCCTTTGTTCGGCGTTGGCGCGGCAGCAGCAGCAGCAGCAGCAGCAGCAGCAGCAGCAGCAGCAGGTGCAGCAGCTGGCGCCGCGGTCGATGCCGGTGCCGGCGCTGCTGATGCGGCCGAAGCCGCTTCGCCGGCGGCAGGAGCCGATGCAGCAGGAGCCGACGCTGCAGGCGCGGCAGGCGCCGTAGCAGGCGCGGGCACAGATGCGTCAGCCTTGGCCGATGGCGCGGTGGCGGCCGGCGCATCCAGCGCCAGCACTGTCTGCGAGAACCCGACCGCAAACAGCAGGGTACCGGCGGCCAGTAGGCGTGCAAATTGTTTTTTCATGTTTTTCTCCTTAGAGCGCTTCTTTACCGGTTTCACCGGTACGAATACGCACAACTTGCTGCAAGTCATAGACGAAGATTTTGCCGTCGCCGATTTTTCCGGTGCGGGCGGCCGTCTCGATTGCCTCGATGGCACGATCGACGATCGCGTCATCGACCGCGGCTTCGATCTTTGTTTTGGGCAGGAAATCAACGACATATTCCGCGCCGCGATACAGCTCGGTGTGGCCTTTTTGACGGCCGAAGCCTTTGACTTCGGTTACGGTAATGCCTTGCACGCCGATGGCGGACAGGGCTTCGCGCACCTCATCCAGTTTGAAGGGCTTGATGATCGCAGTAATCAGTTTCATGCTGGCCTCGATTAGAAAGTTTTGCTGACGGCTACAACGAGTGATGTTTTGCCCATGAATTTACCATTGGCAGGAGAGGCATAGGCAGTCTTGTCTGCGTTGGTTCCGATCGCGGCAAGGCTGCCCGATACTACGCCGAAGTCCTTGGTAAGGCCGACTTTCCAGTCGGTATAGCTGGACGCTGAATTGTTTTTCACAGTCTGGTGACCGGCGTGCAGATTGAGCACGAGACCCTCTGCCACATCGACATTGGCGCCGATATCCAGATAGCCGCTATTTTTGCTGTCGACGAAACCAAACAGGTTGGTCACCGAGTGCGAGTACTTGAGATACGCCGGACCATAGCCGATTTGTCCATAAATTTCGGTTGTGTTGGCGTTGGCAAAACCGGCAACATTGCCCAAGCCATTGGAAGGATAGACATAGGAGAGCACGCCGACATCATAGGAAACATCCTTGACGATTTCGCCGCGCTTGCCGCCGTACAGATCCCATTCGACGTCACCGCCGCCGCCCGCATCCTTGGTCCATTTGATGGTGGACAGCCAAGTGCCGGCATAGAAACCGGTCGGATTGTTCGTATAATCGGCACCGCCTTGCAACGCTGGCTGCAAACGGGTCTGGGAAATGCCGCGATAACGATTATCGGAGGTGATCGCCGCATTGAAGCTGACTTCATGGTCCGGCTTCTTATCTTCCGCGTGGGCAAAGCTGCCGGCAAAAGCGGCTGTGATGGCCGTTGCAAGAATCAGTTTTTTCATAGCACTTCCCTCTTGGTATGGTTGAATACAAAATTGAATCGAACTTTCCAGTTTCACGCTACATTAGCAGGACTTATGCCAGCCGGTTTCCAGCAAGATGCGTTATCATTTTTACTATTAACTTACTGTGACAGCCTATAAACTATAGCAGTGCACCATCAAGAACGCACCAACTTGATGCGCACCAACTTGATGCGCACCGAGATGGTGCTTATTGCAACTCAACGAAAGATCCATGATGAACAAGACTAATTTTTTTGACGACATGCAAGCCAGAATCAATCAGGCGCTGGAGAATTCGCCGGCGAAAGACATCGAAAAGAATGTGAAAGCAATGCTGAGCCAAGGCTTTTCCAAGCTCGACCTGGTGACGCGCGAGGAATTCGACGTACAGATGCAAGTGTTGGCAAAAACCCGCGCCAAACTGGAAGCGCTGGAAGCGCGCGTGACCGAACTTGAAGCGCAGTTGAAGAAGTAAGCCGGTCAATGAGCTTAGCTGTATTGAAGAGCCGTGCGCTGGCGGGCATGGATGCGCCCGAGGTCACGGTTGAGGTGCATTTGGCCAATGGATTGCCGTCTTTTACCATCGTCGGCTTACCCGAAACCGAGGTGAAGGAAT
>CAMLDH010000417.1 GCA_946478765.1 uncultured Oxalobacteraceae bacterium
TCCGCAATCATCCTCAATGCCGTCATGCTCGGAATGAAAAAATAATCCCCGCCCCGCGTCTCCACCAGACGCGGAATATTCCGCACAAAATACGGCGGCTGCTCGCTGTCCGGATCGACCTGGATCACGGCCTTGCTCGGGTATTCGTCGTTGTGATTGCCGAGAATGATTTCCTTGTCGTTGCCGGCCTTGAAATCGTTACCGTAATTGATCCACTGCTGCTGCACGAATTCGAACTGGCGATTGATATCCGCGTTCACCATCATGATGATGATGCCGTGATTGCCGTCGTTCCTGCTGGGATCCTTGACGTCGCCATAGGGCAAACCGCGACGCAGGATGCGGCGGCGATTTGCCAGCGCACCGGGCGTATCGAAGGCGTCTTTCACCAGCTCCAGCGACGCGCGCGGATTGATGCGGCGCAGGTGCGAGCTGAACGGGCACTTGGCGCCGCTCATGTCGTCGTCGAAGGTGAAATTGCTCAGCATCTTGTCCTGCTCTTTCGGCGTCGCCTTCGCATAACGTGCATCCCACGCTTTTTTGCTTTCGGCATCCGGCGCGTGCGCCAGCGGCGCGCCGTTGTCCCTCCAGCGCCCGACGAATTTGGCGGCCAGCAGCTCTTTGCCGCCCGGATAGGTCTTGCCTTCCTGTTCCAGCAATGCGTTGAAGCTGCCGACGTTTTCATGCAGCTTGCGATAAACCATGAAGCTGCCGTTGCGCGACAACAGGATCGGGTCGGGCGCCGGCGGGTATTCCTTCGCTTCGTCGATATGGCCGAGGATGAATTCGCCGGTCGCCAGCGGCTTCCAGCCATCCTTGGTTTGCTTGCCGCGCCCGAGCACGCGCTCGGCCGGGCCCGGCAATCCTTCGAATACCGGATCGCCGATGCCGTCCGTGTACCCAAAATGTTCCTTGCTGGTGGGCTGGCCGTTTTCACACACGACCTTCGCATCCTGGTAAGGCAGATTGTCGGCGCCGTCGTCGCCGCGATGGCCGGTCATTAAACTGACGCCGCCCCTGCTCTGGTCCACCAGCCCCATCAGCCACTGATATTTCTCTTCGAGATACTGCGGCGATTGACCGTTGAGCGAAATGAAGATATGCACCGGCTTGTTGCGCCAGATCGGGTCCCAATGCGCGGGCGCGCTGGGGCCGTCGTCGCCGAGAATGTCCTTGCGCTTTTTCATGCCCGTCACGAATTCCGGCGGGAAGCCCATCAACGATGCGCGCGGCAGTTCCAGCGCTTTCAGACCGTCGTAAGTGAAGGCGATATTGGTGGTCGCTTTCGGCTTTTCAATCGGATCGGGGCCTACGCCCCAATTGACGGAGGTGGTGACTTGCTCGGTGACCGCGCCGACGAAGGCCCTGCCCTTGTCGCCGTCGTGAATGCGCAGGAACAGGTAACGCGCGACCGGAAAACTGAAGCGTCCGTAGGCGCGGATGACGTTGCCCTGAATATCCATCAAATCCAATTCTTTTGTCACGACGCTGCCCTCTCCTGTTGATCCAGCCGATATTGTCCCGGCATCCACGATGGTCCGGCCAGATTGGTCGGTTCGACTTGCCTGATGAATTGTTTGTACTCTTGCTGCAATTGCGCAGCGGGCATGCCTTGCGTGCGCAATGCGAACCTGGTGAATTCCTGCTTCAGGTAGAGCGACTTCAATTGCTCTTCCAGAGGATCGTCGGTGGCGCCCACGAAAAACAGCGAGGCGGTGAGCTGGCATTTTTTCATGTAGGCGACAAAGCTGTCGGCATCGTGCACCTGGTCGAATGCATAGCAAAAGCCCCAGATCTGCTGGATGTCTTCGCTGATTGCGTTCCACATCCCGCGCAGGTAGGACTCCAGGTCGCCATGGAAATTACTGGAAAAAACCAGGTACTTGGATTTCAGGTGATCTTCTTTCGGCAAGGCGTTTCTGCGGATCTTGTCGGAAAAAATCGAGCAGATATCGGTGAGCGTGCCGAAAAAGTCGGTGCCCGGAAGCGATTCGGTATAGACGTCATCGAGAACGAAATAGCGGCACAGGTAAGTCTGCGGCACCTTGGTCATCGGGCTGTTGGGCAGCAGGTTCCATTCCTGCAAACGGTTTCTGACTTCGTCGGGATAGGCGGTTTCGCCGAAATGGCCTTTTTTGATCGGCGACAGGATGGTCAGCGCATAGGCGTTGCCGTTGATATTAGCCATGAATGAGTTCCTCCTTTTCCGTTTTTTCCGCCTTCGGCGTCTGCGTCATGGCGGCGTGTTCCAGCGTCTTGCGCAGATCGCGCATGCGCCTTTTCTCAACCTGATGGGCCGACATGCTGACGATCGGCGTCGGCCGCATATCGCCCAAATCGCCCTGCAAATTGCGCAGCAGAGCGTGGTACTGCTTGATGAACTGATCGGGCGGCGCATCGGCCCATTGCCGATCGAACGCGATCAATGCCTGCTTGACGGTCTTGGCGGCCTTGATGTCGTTGGACGCGGCCAATGGGTAGGCGTTGTAGTAGTGGATGGTTTCAATCTGGTTGTACTGGATGTATTTGTGAAAAGGCGTCAGCGGCACCGAGCGCGGATAGCGGATATTCCATTTCCAGAACAAGTCCAGGCCGCTCGGGATCGCAAAGGTGAACGAATCGACATACTGGTCCCAACTGCCGTTGAAGTTACTGAAAAACAGCATGTAGCTGTAGCGCAGATTTTCCCTGGGCTGGCTTGCGTGGAGATGCGGGAACTGGTTCTTGCCGATGATGACCCAGCGCGCATAGTGGATCAGGGACAGGGTGACCAGTCCCTTCAAGGTGGCCGGCTTTTTCAAGGCGATCCAGAAAATCAATTTATTCAGCCATGCCATGTACCACCGGATTGGTGTAATGACATTCATTGCATATGCTTTGCCCGCGATGTTGGACATGATTCCTCTCCCTGCAGCCTGGCATGCATGGCCGTACTTGCCAGGCGCTGTTGTTGTTGATTTTATGATTCAGGTTGCGCGTGATTTTTTTGTGGCGCGTGTCGCAGATTACCTTCAAGCGCAATATCTTGGCAATCCAGAATCGCGAAATACGCATGATGGAATTGCCATAGTACAAGCAAAACATAGTCGGCCGT
>CAMLDH010000418.1 GCA_946478765.1 uncultured Oxalobacteraceae bacterium
CGGTCACATCCAGCGTTGCCGCCAGCATGGATGCGGGCGAGCCCAGTTCATGCTGGCCGTAATGAAAATGCGCCGGCAACGCCCCCGTCACCGCATGCTCGCGCAACGCGGCTTCGCTTTCCGCGATACCGGAGGTGCTGGTGCCGATCAGGATACCCACGCGGTCGGCGCCAAAGCGGTCGATGGCCGCGTCCACCTGCGGCCGAATCTGCGCCAGTGCGGCCAATGCCAGTTGATTATTGCGACTGCGTTCCGGCAGCGACAGATGATCGACCGATGGCAAAGGCGTATCGACCCGACCCAGCGACAACAGGCGTCCTGGCGAATAACTATCCGTCATGACGACGCCGCTGTCGGCGGTGTCGAACATGCGCCGCTTGATGGCGTCATGCGTATGGCCCAGCGGGCAGATGATGCCGAGATGATTGAGGTAGACCATGTTATGAAATGACGGGTGCCGAGAGAATGGTCAGCCGATAACCGTAACGCAGGTTCGACAATTCCACTTTGCCGTTCCAGCGCGGCTGGCCGCTATAGTCGATCACCATGACCGGCGTACCGTCTGAAAACAAGGTTCTGCGTCGCTCGGTATCTTCGATGCGCCAACCGTCCGGCAGCGCCTGCCGAATCACCTCGACCGGCCAGTAGGTTAATTGGATGTCTTCCAGAATGTCTTCGCTGCGTACACGCTTTGGCAACAGGAAATGCCGCCACGAGGTCAGCGTCGCGCCGTCATAGTTCATGGTCAACACGCGCTGTCCGAATGCGAGGCCGACCAGCGCCAGATGCTCGGCATCGATTTCGAGCACGACGTCCAGTTCCTCAATGCGTTCTTCGCGTTCCACAATCAGATGCTGCTGCAGGCTGACCGCTTCACCCAACGCCGCAGGCGGCAACTTCAAGCCCAGACGCACTACCTGCGATTGTGCCATCGCACACCCCCCAAGCATCAGCGCGGCCAGCCAGCACACCGCATGCCGCGTAATCATTCCTGGTTGCACAATTCCTCCTTCACCATGCCTGCCTGCGGCACGGGTTCCGTTCCGAAGCAAGGAACGATCAACCAGACCAGAGCCGTACCGATCAACATCGTGAGTCCGAACGCCTGCAATGCCGGCGTCTTGCTCAATCCTAGCAGCCCAAACGACAGCAGCGTACTGACGGCCGACAAGCCCACAGCAAGCCAGGCTGCATGCTCGCGCCGGTCGGGATGCTCTTGCATGAAAATGCCGTAATCGACGCCGATGCCCAGCATCAACATCAAGGCCAGAACATGGAACAGTTGCAGCTGCTGGCCAGTGATGCCAAGCAACGCCACGGTAGCGGCGCTCGCCAGCGCAGTCGGCATCAGCACACGCCACGCCGAGAAGCGATAGCGCGGATATAACAGGCAGTACACGGCGACGTACGACAGCAGCACGACCCAGCCCATGTATTGACGATACCGGCCCAGCACGGCAGAAATTTCCGCGACCTTGTCGACCCACTGCACGCCTTCCAGCCCCACGGCCACGTTCTGCAACACAGGCATGCCGGCGCCACTCATGCCGCGCAAGGCCACGATGCTGGCATAGCCGCCGGCGACCTGTCCCAGCCACAGGTGACGCCACGGCTCGCTCGCCGGCGCTTGCAAAAATTCATCCGGCGCAAGGAGAGCGGCCGCCGCAAGTGCATGCTCGCGCGTGGCGGCAACCCATTCCGTGCTCTCGCCGATTTGTGCCGCTACGCCGGCCAGCGCCGCACCCTGCGCCAGCAATTTTTCTTCAATCAACCGGCGGCGTGTCGCCTGCGTCTGCACTGACGGCACCCAGTTCGAGATCGCCTGATAGCCGCCAATGGTCTTGTCTGCAATGAGCGGATCGAGTTTTTGCTTCAAGCCTTCTTCCCGTTGCAACACGATGTCAGGCGTCGCACCGCGCACCAGGTAAAACTGGACCGGTGTGGGCGCATCGAGCAGCTTGCCCAGCTTGATCTGATCGGCAACCAGATCCTTCGGTGGATTCTGCAGCAGGCGAATGTCATCGTTGACGCCCAGGCGCGACCAGCCGAACCCGACCAGCACAATGAACAGCAAGGCGGCAATCATGGTCTTGCCGTCGGCACGCAGCACGGGCCAGCGCAGCAGGCTGGCGCCATACCCATTCGCCACACGCACATTTTTCAAGGTATTCGCATTGAGCAATAGCGGAAACCAGCACACCACCGTCAACCACGCAAATATCAGTCCCAATCCGGAAAACAACGCCATCTGGCGCAATCCCGGGAACGGCGTCAGCGCAAGCCCGGTATAGCCGATCACCGTCGTCACCAAAGTCAGCAGCAAACCGGGCATCAAGCGACGCAGCAAGCGGGACGAATCCACACCGGCATCGGCGCGCAGGCGGTTGCACAGGAAATAGATCCCGTAGTCCTGCGCCACGCCGATCAACGTGGCGCCAAAGACCAGCGTGAGCAGATGCACACGTCCAAACAGCAGCCAGCTAACGGATAACGCACCAAGGCAGCCGATGCCAATGGAGAGCAGGATCAATGCGATCGGTTTGAAAGAATGGAAGGCGAACCACATCAACAGCACGATACCGAGCAAAGACCCGATGCCGATGGTAGACACTTCCCGGCTGGCCTGCTCGCCGGCGGCAGCGGCATGCAGCACCACGCCGGCCGCCACTACATCGGCTATGGGCACTGCCTTGCCTGCCGCCTCGCGCGCCTGGTTCAGCAAAGGCATGACCGTCTGCTGCGCACCGATCGAAAAAGCAGGTACGCGCAAGGTCATCGGCAACACCACATATTGGCGTATGCCGTCCGCGACAAACAAACGGCCGTCACGCGGACGCACCGGGGTCTCCTGCGCGCGCGCCTGTATCCACCCGGCGAACAAACCAAATGGATCGTCTTGCCACGAGCCCAGTTTCGGGCCTGCAAACGGGCGGTACAGCTTGCTCAATGCGGTATCGACCCAGACCTGCTTCGGCTGATTACGCAGCGCCGCCTCATCCTGTGGCGTCATCAGCGCCAGGCGATGCTTCTGGAACAACGCCAGCCAGTCACGCTGCGCCTGATCGCCAAGCCCATCGGAAAATTGCAG
>CAMLDH010000419.1 GCA_946478765.1 uncultured Oxalobacteraceae bacterium
CTAAGGAAACGCGGATTTATTCCAGTTGAACCTGAAGCGAACGCCGGTAAAGACTCTGTTCACCACAGTTGCATCTAAAAATACATTTGTGCAAATGTGGTTATATAATGACGCACGTTGCAAGCAAGTGATTGAATTGCTGCCTTTGCAGCAATCTTTCACCTAACAAAACCAGGGAGATTCACGAATGAACACTGCAAAGACCTATACGCTCTTATCTTGTACTGCCGTTCTGCTCGCCGCATGCAGCAGCACACCGACTAACCAGCCATCGGCGATGACCACGACGTCCGCTCCAGTGCCGGCCGCCATGACACGGGCTGCGCCCTCCGCTGTAGCCTCTTCCCTGCCCGCACATCTTGACCCCAAGAGCGCCGTCTCGTCCGATCGCAGCGTCTACTTTGACTTCGACGACTATTCGATCAGGAAGGAATATGGCGCGCTGATCGAGCGGCACGGGAGGTATCTCGTTTCGAATCCATCCCTGGCGATCAAGATTGAGGGCAATACCGATGAGCGGGGCGGCACCGAGTACAACCTGGCGCTCGGCCAGAAGCGTGCGGAGGCTGTGCGTCGTGCACTGAAAATCTATGGTGTCAAGGACGCACAGATGGAGGCGGTTAGCTGGGGCAAGGAAAAACCCAAGGCCGCCGGACATGACGAAGCCGCCTGGGCGCAGGACCGGCGCGCGGATCTGGAATATCCGAAGAAGTGATCTGCGAGCCTCCTCGCTGCAGGAGCAGCGCGTCCCTCGCATGTCGGCGTCGCTGTTCCGCTACAGGTCCGCCAGCGGAATGGTCGCCGCACGCTCATCGGCCTGCAGCGCGATGATCAGCTTGCCCAGATCCTTGTCGAGCCGCGCAAGCGTCCGTGCATCCAGGCTTGCCAACGCATCGGGCAGCACACCGGCGAACGGCGCCGGCGCCTTGCGCAGCACTTTTTCGCCGTCCGGCAAGAGCTCCAATGTCACCGTGCGCCGATCGGCGCCGCTTTTTGCCGCCACAATCATCTCCCGTTTCACGAGGGACTTCACGAGGTTGCTCGCGGTCGACTGGTGGACATCCATCGCTCGCGCCAGGTCATTTACCCCGATACCCGGGTTCGACCCGATCACACTCAGCGCCCACAGGTGCGCTCCGCCGATGCCCGCCTCCTTTTCGACCTGCCGGAAATGCGTCTTGACGGCATTGAATACCACGCGAAACTGGCGCAGGACCCGCGTCTCGGGCGCGACGTCCGGCGGTGTTTGTGTCTTGCTTGCGGTGCGCGTGGCGGTTGTCTTTTTTGCGGATGGCATTCTCGCATGATAACGGATAACCGTCCGCCGCAAACCCCTTGCAGCATTCCCTCTTGTTATCACAGAAACCAGCCCCGATCGCCGCCAAGATCGGCCTGACGGCGTGGGGATTGCTGGCCGGACTTTCGCTGGGGCGCGAGGGGCCGTCGGTGCAGATCGCCGCAGGCGTGATGCTGGCCGCGCGCCGCTGGCTGCCCGAACGCTCGACCGTCACCGCGCACGGCCTGCTGGTCGCCGGCATTGCGGCCGGCATTGCGGCGGCGTTCAACACGCCGCTGGCCGGCGTGATGTTCGCTATCGAGGAATTATCGCGCGTGCCGGAACAGCGCAACAGCGGCCTGCTGCTGGTCGCCGCCATCGTGCTGGCCGGCCTCATCGCCGTCTCGATCCATGGCAACGGCACCTATTTCGGCGTGATCCATGTCTCCGGAATCGGCCTGTCGCTGGTGGTGCCGGCATTGCTCGTGACCTTATTCAGCGGTCTGGCGGGCGGGCTGTTTTCGCGCTTGCTGATCGTGTCGCTGGGCGGCCGATCGGCGGACAGCTTGAGCCGCCTGCGGCTGCTGCGGCCTGCCCTCTTTGCCGCCTTGTGCGGATTGGCTGTAGTCGTCATCGGGGTGCTGACCAGCGGTACGACCTTCGGCAGCGGCTACTCGCACACGCGCAACATGCTGGAAGGGTCTGAAACCGCACCGGCCATATACGTCCTGTTCAAGTTCATCGCGACCTGACTTACCGCCGACTTGCGTGCAGGCGATATGGATCCATATGGACAACATTGAGGTCAGCAGGAACATCCAGTCCTTCTTGCAGTCAGCGAAGGTATCGAAGCGAAAGCTGATCAAATGGTTGATCGCTTGCTCGGGCCGACGCTGGGTGGCTGGCTGACCGACATCGTCAGCTGGCGCTGGACGTTCTACATCAACGTGCCGGTGGGGGCCTTGTCCTTGTTGCTGGCATCGCAATTCGTGCCCGACACGCAGAAGAAACATTACCTAGAGCTTCATTCTGATGCTGCCGCTCGTGCTGATTTTACAGAAGAGTAAAGCGAGTGAATTTGCGGCTACCGGCGTTGCCGCGGAATAGCGGCTTTTCCGCGTCTTCGGCGGGAACAAAATATGCAAAGAAAAAAGACGCAGGGGCGAATGATCCCGTCTTTTACTGGAGGACGAAAGATGTTCCACTTCATCAAGCATGCATTAGCGCCGGTACCCGGCAAAATTTACATGTCTCCCGGCGAATCTCTGGGTGGACCGGACAGCAACAGATTCCTCGCCAAGGCGTTGCAGAACAGCTTGGCCGAAATCGAGACTTGCAACTTGGCGCTGGAAAAAACGGGGAAGGACGACATCAAGGCGTTTTCGGAACGCATGATTGAAGACCATAGCCGCATGGGCCGTGAAATCGAGCGCTTGGATCTGGAAATGGCAAGGAAGATCGACAAGAAGTTTCAAGCTCGGTCGTAGTTGACATGAACGCACGCCGTCGGGGAATCCATCGGGAGAGCCACCTCCTCGCGCGCATAGGTTGGCTGCGCGCGGCGGTGCTGGGCGCAAACGACGGCATCATTTCCACCGGCAGCCTGATGCTCGGCGTTGCCAGTTCGCAGGCGAACCGCGCTAGTGTGCTGATTGCCGGCTTCTCCGCGCTGATTGCGGGTGCGATGTCGATGGCGGCCGGCGAATATGTGTCGGTACATTCGCAGGCTGATAGCGAACATGCGGAACTGGCGCGCGAGCGGCACGAAATCGCAACCGACCAAGCGGCAGAACGGAAGGAACTAAAGGC
>CAMLDH010000420.1 GCA_946478765.1 uncultured Oxalobacteraceae bacterium
ACATTTCTATTTTAGCTGAAGATGGCACGCTAAAGACGTATGTTGCCGTGTGTCAATCAAAGTTGTGCTATCGATTGCAGCACACTGTCTATCGGCTATTCCAGCCGCGCAATCGCACAGCAGATGCACCAGCCAGGCCTGAGCACGCTGCGCGCCTCCGGCGGCATCAGCCAAGTTGCCATATAGTTGCCACAGGGCCATGCCGCCTTTTTCATTCACAACGTGCGGTTTTATTTCCATGGTCGAATCCACCAATTTCGATCAAAGCCAACGTGAATCAATGGTTTCGCCATGGATTCTCCATTCAAAACGACAACAGCAACGCATACACTAGAGGGGGCCATCAACAATCTTGAATCGAATCGGCAAAGCATGAAAATTGACATTGTAAAAATTGATTATCACAACAGCCGGCACGCGACTGCGCTGATCGAACTGCTCGATGCATATGCACGCGATCCGATGGGCGGCGCTCATGGACTGAGCGACCATGTTCGCCAAAATCTCGTGCCGGCACTGGCGCAACATTCAACCGCGTTCGGCGTGCTGGCCTTTGTAAACAACCAGGCTGTCGGGCTGGTTAACTGTTTTGAGGGCTTTTCCACGTTTGCCTGTCAGCCGCTGGTGAATGTCCACGACCTTGTCGTGTTGCCGGCATACCGTGGACAGCGCATCGGCTATCTGATGCTGCAACTGGTCGAGCGCCTGGCGATCGAAAAAGGTTGCTGCAAGCTGACGCTGGAAGTATTGGAAGGTAACCTGGCCGCCCAAAAGTTGTACCGGGAGTTTGGATTTTCCGATTACCAATTGGTGCGCGAAAACGGCAATGCATTGTTCTGGCAAAAGAAGCTGGCGGACTACTAATTTTATCGGTATGCGGCCGGTGTCGTGCTTGTGAGGTGAGATTTGTCAATTTGCGCGCAGCACTGCGGGTATAGAGTGAAATTGCGTACAGGGGAGTGCCCGTGGCGGGCGATCGGTTTCCAAAGCCGTTTCTCCGTGGTTCGATTCCATGCTCCCCTGCCGTCTCACATGGTTTCTATCGATCACATCCGCCTGTTTCGTCCTCTCCAGATTACGTGGTCATGAAAAAGGTATTGTTCAATCTCATTTTTGCGTTCGATCCATTCGCCAACGCACACCCGACGGCGGCGTGCGCCCGGCCCGCTCGCACATGGGCGAAATTTGAGGGGGTGAATGGAGGTCGAGGTTGTATGTCGGCAACGGTACGCTATCGGCGCCAGTCCCGTCATTAGCGCAAGCAGGAACAGACCAGGTGTGCGAAGCAAGTGCTCGTAGCGCCGCATGAAACTTTCCTTCGTTCGAAAAGTGATTCGAATCGATAAAAGTAAAAGCCGCGCTACCTCATTCTCATCCGATCGAACGTTCGATACGCCGATCATTCCACATGAAAAATAGCCTACTCCGCAGAAGCGACCCTGGATTCATGCTGCATCTCCATTGGCGCCGGTGCTTTTTGCGTGTCATCAAGCGAGCTAAAGAAGGGTTTGCTTTTTCTTGTCGCCGCGCGACGCCAGATCTGCCTGTCCCGCACGGCGCGCCCAGTCGTTGGCGCAGGCCGCGCGCGGCAGCATATCGTCCAGCAAGTCCATCTCTTTCCTGGTCAACCGATTAGCGAATACAGCGTGGACAGCGATTTGGGAAAAGTGGGCGAAAAATTGTTGCACGCCATGTCGAAAATATTTACACAAGATAACGCCGGCATTTTTTTTTCTTGCCTAAATTATTGTTTTGAAACAATATTTTTATGTGGCATGACTTTCGCTTAACCCTCTTTGAAGGCGACACGTAGAACCTTCCCTATTTGGTTATTTTCTCTTATTCAACTTTTATCGACAATTCACCATGACAATTACAAAATTCAGTTCGGTTCTGGCAGCACTGGTGCTGTCTCTGGCAGCCGGCTCCGCCAGCGCCTTGGTGGTTAGCGCCAGCAATGACGCAAACGCATTGGCCAATGCACTCACCGGCACCGGCGTCACCATCAGCAATGCCACGCTTTCCGCTGCCAGCGATACCGGCGCAGGCACCTTCACCGGCGGCGCCGGCGCGATTGGCTTTGACAAGGGCGTGTTGCTGACCACCGGTACCGTCAATTGCGCACCGGGCCCGAACAACCAAAGCGCTTGTACCGGCTCCGGCTCCACGACCTCGCTGCAGTTCGATTTCACCAGCGATACCGGAAACGTCTTCTTCAAGTACGTTTTCGCGTCGGAAGAGTACAACGAATGGGTGAACTCGAAGTTTAACGACCTGTTTCAACTGAAGCTCAACGGTGCCAACATTGCATTGCTGCCTGGCGTCGGCGGCGTCGTGTCGATCAATAACGTCAATAAGAACAGCAATAGCGCCTTCTTTCTCGACAATGACGTGCTGGGCCTGGATGTGCAGTACGATGGCTTGACGACAGTATTGGTCGCGCAAGCGTCAGGACTGGTTGGTCTCAACACTTTTGAATTCCTGATCAAGGATCAAGGCGATAGCTCGCTGGATTCCGGCGTATTCATCGAAGCTGGTACGTTCGGCGGCACGAACCCGGTTCCGGAACCAGGCAGCCTTGCGCTGTTCGGTCTGGGCGTCATGGGTTTGTTGGCTCGCAAGCGCAAGCAGGTCTGAATCAGATTCATTTTTTGCAGCAGAAAATGGCGGCCGTCGGGCCGCCATTTTTTTTCCTGTTAAAACTTGGTACGCAATCCGACAACCAGATTGCGTCCCGGCAGCGGCGCTACGTCTTTCAGCACCGAAGTCGACAGGCGAATGTCCTGGTTGAGCAGAGTCTTCCCGACGACGAACCACGTCACATCATGGGTGCCGTAGCGCCGGGTGTAGGACAGGTTGGCATCCAGTTGCGTGTAAGCGGGCGTTTCGGTCGCCTCGAATGCGGCAAGGCGATCCTGCTTTTGCGCGTGCAATAACGCGATCCCGCTACGCCATCCGCCCTGCCTGTAACCCACGTCCGCGCCAAAGCGTGTGGCCGGCTGCAGCGGCAGATTCCCGGCGTCGACTTGAAGGTTTCGAATGCCGCAAGCGGTTCCCTGACCAGCGCATCGATGTCGTA
>CAMLDH010000421.1 GCA_946478765.1 uncultured Oxalobacteraceae bacterium
CGGGTGAACGCCGTGCGGTTGCATCGGGCGCTTAATCAATCGCTTAATCGACCATGAATGACACCTTGGCGTTGATGCGGTAACTGGTAATCTTGTCGTTGTCGACCTCCGCTTCAAAATTCTTGATGTAAATGGACTTGACGCCGTGAACTGTTTCAGATGCCTTGGCGACGGCGATCGCGGCGGCGTCTTCCCAGCTGTTCGGCGATTCGGCCAGTATCTCGATCACCTTCAGTACGTTCGACATGGGAATCTCCATTTCTGTTCGAAAATGCGATGGAACTGCACGTTGCTTGCGACTTGCTTGTGAGTGCTTCCGGCTTTCTTCGGCAATTGCAAGGCAACTTGCATGAGCCTTGCATGCCCCCCTGCATTTTTCATCATAAGAGTGACCGATCGCCGCGTTATGAGCCATGTCAACGCGTCACGGATTGGGTCACGCGCATCCCTGAAATGTCTTTTTTTATGTAGGCATTTGCATGAAAAAAAACGGTGTGATGCATGCGGTTTTTTAACGAATAACACTGGAATTTTCATGGTTTCACCTCCATATCCATTCAGTAGAATCGCGAGCCATACATCCTTTCACGACCATGCGGTGTTGCAGAAGTGAACTTGAATTTTCGCTCTTGTTGGCAACGGCAACGTGTCCCCGCGAAGTCCCGATGATGGGTACGCAAAGATATTCGTGATTCGCAATTTTTTTCAAACTGCATTTATCAGGATCAGGAGTAGTGAGCACCAAAACCGCAGCAATAGCAGGCCATACGCCGACGAAAAGAACGTCGGAATTCGAGCGTATTGCAGTAGATACCGACACGTCGCGCATGCCCGTTTCAGGCGCGGCGCACATCAAACAGACAGCAATAGCGTCTGACGCGAATGCACGCGCATACCGCGAAGAGCAGATCAAGGCCCTGGTGGCGCAGGGCAAGGAGCGCGGCTTCCTCACCCACGCCGAGATCATCGATCATTTACCGGAAGACATCGTCGAATCGGACGCCATTGAACGCGTCATTTCCACGCTGACCGGGATGGGGATTGCCGTCTACGAGCATACCCCGGATGCCGAAACGCTCTTGTTGTCCGACACCGTGGCGGCAAGTCCCGCCGATGACGAAGCCGAAGCCGCGATCGAAATTGCCTTGTCTACCGTCGATGCGGATGCTGACCGCACCACGGACCCGCTGCAGATGTACATGCGCCAGATGGGCGCCGCCAAACTGCTCACGCGCGAGCGCGAAATCGTCATTGCCAAGCGCATCGAGGATGGCCTGCAAGATATGGTTCAGGCGATTTCCGCATGCCCGGCAACGATCCGCGACATTCTCGCCGCAGCAGAAAAAATTGCGAAAAATGAGATGAAGATCAATGACGTCATGCATGGGCTGGCCGATCTGCCCGCATCCGGGGATCATGCCGCTCCTGTCATTGACGCTTCCGAGGCGGACGAGGACAAAGCAAGCCGGCCCGAAAGCGAAGAAAAAAGCAGCGAAGAAAAAAGCAGCGAAGAAAAAAGCGGCGAAGAGGAAATCAGCGACGAAGGCGATGCCGCCGCTGTTTCGCGTCGGCAGTTGCAGCAATTGAAGGACCATGCGCTTGCGAAATTTTCGATCATCGCTGCCGCGTTTGACAGGATGGGCAAGGCCCGCGAACAAGAAGGCATGCGCTCGCAAGCGGCCATCGAAGCGCAGGCCGCGATTTCCCGCACATTGACAGAAATCCGCTTCACCGCGAAAACGATCGACAAACTGTGCAGCGCGTTACGCAGCCATGTCGAGCACATGCGCGAGAGCGAGAAAGCCATCCTGGATATCGCCGTCAACCGGTGCGGCATGCCGCGCGCGCACTTCAATGCAATCTTTCCGGGCAACGAAACCAATCCGGATTGGGTCGATGCCGAAGCCGCTGCCGGGCATCCTTACAGTGCCGCTCTTGGCCGTCATGCAGCGGCAGTAAAAGGGGCGCAGCAACAGTTGATCGCCCTGCAGAAACAGGTTGGCCTTCCCCTGTCCGACTTGCGTGCCATCCATCGAAAAATGACGGCGGCCGAGATGCGCGTGCGCCGTGCAAAGAACGAGATGATCGAAGCGAATCTGCGCCTCGTGGTCTCGATTGCAAAAAAATACGTCAACCGTGGCCTGCCCTTTTCCGATTTGATCCAGGAAGGGAACATTGGCTTGATGAAAGCGGTGGACAAGTTTGAATACCGGCGCGGCTTCAAGTTCTCGACCTATGCGACATGGTGGATCCGCCAGTCGATCACGCGCGCGATCGCGGACCTGGGACGCACTATCCGGGTGCCGGTGCACATGATCGAAGCGATCAACAAGATGCACCGGATAGCGCGCCAGATCCTGCATGAAACCGGCGCGGCGCCGGACCCGGCGGTGCTGGCGGCCAGGATGGGACTGCCGGAAGCCAAAATACACGAGATGATGAAGATCGCAAAAGAACCGATATCGCTGGAAATCCCGATGGGCGAAGACAGCGATACATTACTGGTCGACACGATCGAAGACACGCATGCGTTGGCGCCGGAAGACGCCGCGATGCAGGCGTCGATGCGCACCGTTATCAAGGAGATGCTGGCTTCGCTGACGCCACGCGAAGCCAAAGTGCTGCGCATGCGTTACGGCCTGGAGATGCCGCGCGACCATACCCTGGAAGAAGTCGGCCAGCAGTTCAACGCGTCACGGGAGCGCATTCGCCAGATCGAAGCAACCGCGATCGGCAAGCTGCGGCAGCAATCGGAATCCGACGCGCTGAGGCGTTTTCTGGAAACTATGTAACGTCAGTGCACCGCACATTCAATCATGCCGAGGAAAGACCGTTCATCCAGCATCGGCAAGCCGAGCGCCCGTGCTTTTTCGGCTTTTGATCCGGGACGTTCGCCGATGACCACATAGTCCGTCTTCCCGCTCACATCCGGAACGACCCGCGCGCCGAGATCCATCAGCCGCTGCCAGGCCTGCTCACGCGTCATTGCGGCAAGCGTGCCGGTGAGCACAAAAGTCTTTCCGCCAAGCGGCTGTCCGGATGGCTGCGATGGGCGATCGCGCGGGATAGGCG
>CAMLDH010000422.1 GCA_946478765.1 uncultured Oxalobacteraceae bacterium
ACGAGGAACAACGCAGCAGCGCGCCCGTATGCGCCGCGAAAATGGGATATTTATTCACGGAAATCACCTTAGAATACGCCGTAGCGCGGCTTGCGCTGCGGATCGAGATACAGCAGCCTCTTGATGCCGGTATGGCCATTGCGGTCAAAGCGCTGCCACTTCCCCGCCGGTTGCGCCAACCGATCGGCGATGGCATACAGCGCGGTCGGATTCATTCCCATGCCGACGTGGCTGGCATGCACTTCAATGTTTTCTGATCGATCGGATTCGACCTCGGTACTGCATCGCCATGCCACCACGCCGTCGGTACGGCTGAAAATGGACGTGGTCGGCACCGGCGGCGTCTTCTTCAGTTGCTCGATCTGCTCGCCCTCGGCGATCCTCTGGCCGCTCGTCATTTCGTAGAGCCGCCATGCATTGGTCGCCGTCGGATGACACGCGAATGGCGTGCCTAGCGTAATCACGAGACGCACGTCATCCGGCGCCATTTTGGCGAGTTCGCGCGCATAGATGCCACCCAGGCTCCAGCCGATCAGGCTGACCGGGCGGCCATGCTCGGCCCGCAATTGCTTCACGCGCGCGATGCACGCATCGACGACACCGGGACGCGGACCGAGATTCAATCCTTGCCCCCATGCATAGGAAGCGTAGCCCCGGTCTTTCAGGAAATTGCGCAGTACGATGGTCGTCAGATCGCCCGCCGCCAGTCCGGGAAATACCAGTACCGGATGGCCGTCGCCTTGCGGCGCCGTTTTCAAAATCGGTGTTGCAATGATCAATGCGCCGAGTTCCCATAGTGCACGTCCTTCCATCGCCAACAGGAACCAGTCGGGAGCTTCTACGTTATCCATGTGTCGGTAAGATCGAGTATTTACTTGATGCAAATTGCCTCTCAAATTACGCTGCCGTGCGGCCAGATTTTTTCACCTTTGGCGCCGGTTTACCAAACAGTCGATTTCGCCTTGAGCGGCAGCTTTGCCACGGAAGACTTTACACGAGCCGTCGTCCGTTTGCTCGGCGCTTTGCCATTTGATTTGACCGCGATCTTGGTTGGCGCAAGTTGTTTTACCGGCTTTCCGTTAGGCACCGGTTTAGCGGCACGCTTCGGTTCTTTCCTTGCGATAGAGGCTTGCACGATCGCGTGGCCGCCAACATGGTTAATTCATCCTCACGGTCACTTCTCCCTGCACGCGAAACCGATGCGATGTTTTCAACGCATTCGGCATCGCCGAGGAAATAATGCGCATTGCTACATATTGCTCTACTTTTGTCTGATAATTTTCCTTTTGTGCGTCCAGTAGCCGCCAAGTGCCGTCCACATACACTTCCGCCCAATTATGATATTCGTCGGCTCTTGGCGCGCCATTGCGATCCATCACATAGCCGCCTAATGTACGCGCAACGATTCGGTTCGCCCGTGCCAATGCCGCCGCCAGATACGCATATTCGGTACAGTCGCCGCGCCGGCTGTGCATTGCATAGCGCGCACCGAGATCGTCGGCGATATATCCCGCGTAATGCATGTTCGACCTGACCCATTGGTAGATGCCGGAAGCGGTGCTGGTGGTTTGAGGCGCACGCAGGGAAGCAGCGACCACATCGATAGCGGGATCGTTTTTCTCGATGTACGGTTCGTCGTCCAGAAAAAGGTCCGTGCGCGTCAGTTGGCTGGAACGGGGTGTCGCCGACATCAACACATCCGCCCTGATACTGACAAGTTTGGTGCCGTAGGGAGGGAACTGGTCAAATCGCAGCGCGATGATCTGGTTGCCCAAGCCGTCCATTTCGATCTGGTATGGCATGCTGACTTCCAGCGTTTGCAACTCCTGTGTCGCGGTACGTTTCACCGGTGCATAGAGCCAAACGACCTGGTTGGCCAACGTCTTGCCGGTCGGATTTTCGATGGTCAGATTGAAACGTATCTGCCGGCTGAGCGGATTGCTCACTGACTGCGAATAGACGTCGACCGCGTCGGCAGCCTGGCATGCGCTACCGGCGAAACACAACGCCGCAAACAACGCCACGATAAAGGCCATGCCAAACCGCGTTTCGGAAAGCCGCCCTAATTTCGCCATGACGTAGGTTTGACGCATGCGCGCGCTTGCCATGGCAATTACAACCCGCCACAGCGCGGCTTGGTAGGTCCTTTGGCCTGCTTGGCCCACATCGCATTTTGCACACGAAGGAATTGGCGGTACGCGCCTTCCGAATCGACATACAACAACAGCGGCTCCGGCTTGGCCAGCGCCGCCAGCGTTGCAATTTCGCTCCTGTCGAAACGTTCATCCGCCACCACGATGATCGTTTGCAGGCTTTTCGCCTTTTTGCGTTTTTGAATAAATTCCTTTACGGCCGCCGGACTGTCCGCAGATACGCTTTGCATCATCGGCAACACATCCGCTAAATGACGCATGCTCGGCAATCCGATGAGCACACTATCGGCCATTTTGCTTTCCTGAAATAGCTCGCCGGAATTCAAGCTGCTCAACTCGGCAAAATTCGACGCGACGCCAACGACCGGCTTATTGTCCAGCAACCATGCCAGCATCCCACCCCGCAGCACCCTTGTTTGCTTGAATCCAGCCGCTTTCAGCTCACTGCAGAGTTCATACAAATCCTGATCGCGCTTGCCGTCGCCCAACAGCACCACCCGCTTGTCGGCCAGATAACGCTTGGTACGCAATTCAGCGCTGCTGAAGTTGACCGAGCCGTCGATATGACTGGTATCGAAGGCCATTTTGGCACGGGTATCGATCATGACAGTGTCGGGCTTACGCAATGACGACGACAACTGTTCCAGCGTGATTGCGCAGCCCGGATCGGATTTCCGCAAGGGAGGGGTTGCCGCCCCTTGCGGCTTGTCGGCGAAGTCTTCCTTGCGGCACGCCATACCGGCAGCCGGGATGTCTTTCAGCGTTTCACGCAGCGGCGCCGGCAGGTTTTGCGCCGGCACGGGAAAGCAAGGAAATGCCGTCATCGCGAATAACGCAATGGAAAAATAGTATTTGTTCATATCAGTCGCCACGGTCATTCGCATAAGGG
>CAMLDH010000423.1 GCA_946478765.1 uncultured Oxalobacteraceae bacterium
GGCGTGTCGGCATAACTGATGACCAGGGCCGCGGCGCGATGAATGCCGGCTGCCACCAGGCTTTCGCGCCGTGCCGAATCGCCGTAGGATACGTGGGCGCCGGCCGCCTGCGCCTCGCGCACCCGGTCCGGATCGAGGTCGAGCGCGTAATAGGCAATCTTCTCTTCTTCCAGCAATTTCGCCAGGTTCTGTCCGCTGCGACCGAAACCGGCGATGATCACATGTTTTTGCGTGGCCATCGTGCGCGCCGCAATGTGCGTCAGCGCCAGCGATTGCATCATCCATTCATTGGCGGACAGCTTCATCACGATCGCGTCGGCCTTGGCAAAAATGAAAGGCGCCGCCAGCATCGACAGCACCATCGACGCCAGGATCAATTGAATCAGCAACGGCTCCATCATTTTCAAGCCGCCGGCCTGATTCAACAGCACGAAGCCGAATTCGCCGGCCTGCGCCAACGCCAGCCCGGTACGCAGCGCAACGCCGGTCGATGCGCCAAAAACCTTGGACAACGCGGCGATCAGGCCGAATTTCAGCAATACCGGGCCAGTCAGCAACAGCAATACCAGCCACCAGTGTTCAATCACCAGGCGCACATTGAGCAACATGCCGATCGTGATGAAAAACAGGCCGAGCAGCACATCGCGGAATGGCTTGATGTCTTCTTCCACCTGATGCTTGTATTCGGTTTCCGAAATCAGCATGCCGGCCACGAACGCACCCAGCGCCAGCGACAGCCCGGCGCGATCGGTGATCCATGCCGCACCCAGCGTGATCAAAAGCAGGTTGAGCATGAACAACTCTTGCGACCGGCGCTTGACCACGACCCGGAACCAGCTGCGGATCAATTTCTGCCCGACCACCAGCAGCAGCACCAGCACGAAAACCGCCTTCAGCGCGGCCCACGCCAGTTCGGCGGCCAAGTCGCCGCGCGGATGCGCCAGTGCCGGCACCAGAATCAAGAGTGGCACCAGCGCCAGATCCTGAAACAGCAGGATGCCGATAATGCGCCGTCCATGATCGCTTTCCAGCTCCAGCCGCTCGGTCAGCAGCTTGGACACGATGGCGGTGGACGACATCGCCAATGCGCCGCCCAACGCAAACGCCGCCTGCCAGCTGATCTTGGTCAATTGCGGCATCACATAGGCGACACACCAGCCGAATACCATGGCGGCGGCGATCGTCAGCAGCACTTGCGCCATGCCCAGCCCGAACACGGTCTGGCGCATCGAGGACAACTTGGGCAGCGAAAATTCCAGCCCGATCGAAAACATCAGGAACACCACCCCGAACTCGGCCAGCGTGTGCGTGGTCTCGCTATCCTCGGCCAGACCCAAGCCGTGCGGACCGATCAAAATGCCCACCACCAGATAGCCCAGCATCGGCGGCAGATGCAACATGCGGAACGCGACCACGCCAAGAACGGCGGCGCCAAGCAACAGGAGAGTCAGTTCAAGTGGGGAAAACATAAGTTCGATCTATTTGTTGTCTCTGGCAGGTTTTTTGCTTTATTAATTCGTTTATACTTTGGGCATGAGTGTACCCCATGAAAAAACCCTGCCGAAAGCTTTTGATACCCAATCTGCACAACGGGCGCTGGAGCTTGCGCGCGACACGCTGCAAATCGAAGCCGACGCCATCCTTGCGTTAAAGAACCGGCTTTCCACTTCCCCGCACGACAGCTTCGCGCAAGCGGTCGGCCTGCTGCTCGACTGCAGCGGCCGCGTGGTCGTGTCCGGCATGGGCAAGTCCGGCCATATTGCGCGCAAAATCGCCGCCAGCCTCGCGTCGACCGGCACCCCTGCCTTGTTTGTACATCCGGCCGAAGCCGCGCATGGCGACCTCGGCATGGTGACGGAAAACGATGCATTTGTCGCCATTTCCAATTCCGGCGAAACCGCTGAATTGATGTCAATCGTACCGATCATCAAGCGCATGGGCGCCAAACTGATTGCGATGACGGGCAATCCGGGATCCGGCCTGGCGCAATTGTCGAACGTGCATCTGGACGTGAGCGTCGACAAGGAAGCCTGTCCTTTGAATCTGGCGCCGACCGCAAGCACGACCGCGACCTTGGCGCTGGGCGATGCCTTGGTCGTTGCGCTGCTCGATGCGCGGGGTTTTCGCGAAGAAGATTTCGCGCGTTCGCATCCGGGCGGTGCGCTCGGACGACGCCTGTTGACGCATGTACGCGACGTGATGCGCAGCGGTGATGCGATTCCGGCCGTCACAGCGGAGGTTTCCTTGTCATCTGCGTTGCTGGAAATCACCAAAAAAGGCATGGCGATGACAGCGGTGGTCGATAACGCCTATCGCGCGATCGGCGTATTTACCGATGGCGACTTGCGCCGCTTGCTGGAAAGCACGCAGAATTTCACCAAACTGTCGATTGCCGATGTGATGCATGCCAACCCGCGCACGATAGGCCCGGATCAACTCGCCGTCGATGCGGTGCAACTGATGGAGCAATTCCGCATCAATCAATTGCTGGTATCGGACGCGAACGGCAAGCTGGTCGGCGCATTGCATATCCACGATTTGACCCGCGCCAAGGTGATTTGATGACCATTGCGGACAATACTGTTGCAGAAGCGATGATCCGGGCAGCGCAAGTGCGATTGATGATTTTCGATGTGGACGGCATTTTGACCGATGGCAGTCTGCATTTTGGCCCGGATGGCGAAATGATCAAGACCTTCAACGTGCTCGATGGTCATGGCATCAAAATGCTGCAACACTCCGGCGTCGCGACTGCAATCATTAGCGCCCGGCAGTCCGCCATTGTGGCGCGCCGCGCAGCGGACTTAGGCATCGCGCATGTGCAGCAAGGGGTGCACGACAAGCGCATCGCGTTTGAACAACTGCTGGCGCAATGCGGTCTCGCGGCACCGGCATGCGGCTTCGTCGGCGACGACGTGATCGATTTGCCGATTCTGTCCCGCGTCGGTTTTGCCGCCAGCGTGCCCAACGGCCACGCTGAAGTGCAGGCGCGCGTGCATTATGTGACGCA
>CAMLDH010000424.1 GCA_946478765.1 uncultured Oxalobacteraceae bacterium
AGCAAGGCGCGCCGGGCAATCAATTGATTCATTACGCACATCCTTTTGCAAACATCAACGCACCTTGACGCCGTTGCGCACCACGCCGCTGCACGGATTCAAGCCCGACCAGTACGCGAGTTCGGCCGGCGAGTCGACCGCCCAGATCGCGAAGTCGGCGGCGCGCCCGACAGCGAGCAAACCATGCGTGTCGGATTGGCCGAGCGCACGTGCGGCGTGCGCGGTCACGCCCGTCAGCGATTCCGCCACGGTGAGGCGAAACAGCGTGCACGCCATGTTCAACATCAGCAGCAACGAGGTCGTCGGCGAGGTGCCGGGGTTGGCGTCGGTCGCAATCGCCATCGGCACGCCATGGCGTCGCAACAGATCGATCGGCGGCAGTTGCTTTTCTCGCAGGAAGTAAAACGCGCCCGGCAGCAGTACGGCGACCGTGCCGGCGCTCTTCATTGCAACGATATCGGCTTCGTTCAGGTATTCCAGATGGTCGACCGACAGCGCCTGATAGCGCGCGGCGAGTTGCGTGCCGCCCATGTTGGACAATTGCTCGGCGTGCATTTTGAGCGGCAGGCCGAGGCGGCTTGCGGCCTCGCATACCCGTTCGCTTTGCGCAATCGAAAAGCCGATGTGTTCGCAAAACACATCGACCGCATCGATCAATCCGTCGTCATGCAGCGCAGGCAGCATGACGTCGCACACCAGCGTGAGGTAGTCGTCCGCGCGCCCTTTGTATTCCGGCGGTATCGCATGCGCGCCGAGAAAGGTCGTGTACACGGTGACCGGATAAGCGCTGCCGAGGCGGCGCGCGACGCGCAGTATTTTGCGTTCGGTTGCGACATCGAGACCGTAACCGGATTTGATTTCAATTGCGGTGACGCCTTCGGCCAGCAGCGCTTCGAGCCGCCGTGCCGATTGCAGAAATAAAGATTCTTCGTCCGCCGCACGCGTCGCATTCACCGTCGATACGATGCCGCCGCCGCGCCGCGCGATTTCTTCGTAACTGGCGCCGCCCAGCCGCAGCGCAAATTCATCGGCACGATTGCCGCCGTAGACCAGGTGCGTATGGCAATCGATCAGCCCCGGCGTGATCCATTGGCCCGCGACATCATAGCGATTCGCGCTGCCCGAGAATTCGGCGGGCAGTTCACTGTTGCGGCCGATCCACGCAATCACGCCTTCGCGCACCACGATTGTGCCGCGATCGATGGCTTGATCCGGATTGCCGTCGGGGGCAATCCGCGCGTTGGTCCAAATACCGTCCTGCTTTTCAACTGTCATGTGTGGCTTTCCGAACAATCGTTACGCTCAGTAGCGCGCTGTCTGCCTGCAGAGGATGCATCGTGACATTGCCTTCAGGGTTTTCCGTTATCAGTGTCTGTTGCGGTGTTAACGTACATCGCTTCCCGTCTTCTGCAATCGCCTCCCATCGGCCCTTTGTGCAGAAGAGCAGGCGAGCGTCATGCTTGCCGTCGATCTTACACGCGTCGCGCCAGACTGCCACGTTGCCGTCCACTGCATCGCGGCGCAGCATCAGGTTGAAGTCTTTCGATGGCGTTCCGGCCAGGCTTGCGTGTAATCGATCTTCACCGCGAAAGCGATAGGGCGTCAATGGCGTCGTCAAGTCGTGCGTGGCGCCATTGTCGAATGCCAAGTGCATGCCGTCGCCGTCGAGCAGGGTAATGATGCGGTCGATGCCGGGAAAAGCCGAGAACGGGCCGGATTGATTGACGTCGGCAATGCTCACGCGCCATAGGAAATCATCGAATGTCGCGCCGGCCGGCGTGCACGCCAGTTCGCGCGTGACGCCGCCGCCGTTTTTCCATGGGGTGGCGGTTAACTCTGTGAAATCGATTAGCCTCATTTGCCGTTGGAATCTCAATTGGGTGTGTTCTGTACCGCAGTTCTGTAGTTCTGTAGGATGGGTAGAGCGCAGCGAAACCCATCAGCGCCATGACTACCGTAGATGATGGGTTTCGCTGCGCTCTACCCATCCTACGTTGGCGTCATTTTGCATCGGTACTGCCACTTCAACCTGACGTGTATTCACTCCAAATACAAACCCGCAAACAAATCCTGGCAAGTCGCACTCAGGTCCCCTTGCACCACCAACTGCTTTGCCGCTTCGATATCCGGTGCAAACAAGCGGTCCTTGTCATAGAACGTCACCTGCTGGCGCAAACGTTGATGCACCGCAGTCAAGCGCGGCGACGTTGCCAGCGGCCGGTGGAAATCGACGCCTTGCGCGGCTGCCAGCAATTCAATGCCGACGATGGTCGCGGTGTTGTGCGCCATTTCATGCAGGCGGCGGCCGGCGAAGGTCGCCATGCTGACATGATCTTCCTGATTGGCCGAGGTCGGCAGGCTGTCAACGCTGGCAGGATGCGCAAGCGACTTGTTCTCAGAGGCGAGCGCGGCGGCCGTCACATGCGCGATCATGAAGCCGGAATTCAGGCCCGACGATTCGACCAGGAAGGGCGGCAGGCCGGACAGCGTGGAATCGATCAGCAGCGCGATGCGGCGCTCCGACAATGCGCCGATTTCGGCCAGCGCCAGCGCCAGCGTATCGGCGGCGAATGCGACCGGCTCCGCATGGAAATTCCCGCCGGAGATCACGTCGCCATTGTCCGCATACACTAGCGGATTGTCGGTCACCGCATTGGCTTCGATCAGCAGCGTGCGTGCGGCATTGCCGATCAAATCGAGGCAGGCGCCCATCACTTGCGGCTGGCAGCGCAGGCTGTACGGGTCTTGCACGCGTTCGTCATTGATCAGATGGGAGCGGCGGATGGCGCTGCCATCCAATAGCGTGCGATAGATCTTGGCGACCGCGATCTGGCCCGGCTGTCCGCGTACTGCGTGCACGCGCGGATCGAACGGCGCATCGCTGCCTTTGGCGGCATCGACCGATAATGCGCCGGCCACCGTTGCGGCTTCCAGCATGCGCTCTGCGAGGAACAGGCCGTTCAGCGTCAATGCGGTCGATACCTGGGTGCCGTTGATC
>CAMLDH010000425.1 GCA_946478765.1 uncultured Oxalobacteraceae bacterium
GAATTTGCCGGCATACCTGCAGCCCATCGGCATCCGGCAGCATCAGGTCGAGCAGGATCAGTGCAAACGGATGCGCCGGCGCGGCAAGCTGCAACTGCGCGAGACCATCGTGCGCGGTCTCGGCATGCAGCACCTCGAAGCCGTTCTGGTTAAGGTAGGTGGCGACCATCCCGGCCAGGCGATGGTCGTCTTCAATCATCAGGAGACGTTGGGTCATGCGGATAGGGTAGCCGCGTTCAGCCTCGATGTTCCATGCGCTTCCTGAAATGTTCTGCCGCCTTCGCGCGCTGCTCCGGCGTCAGCACTTCGGCGCTATCGGCCAATGCCTGTGTCATGCGCCTGGATATCTGTTCACCCAGTTGCATTTCACGTGCGCGGATTTTTTCCAGCGCCGCACGATCGATGGTCGGTTGCGACAGCACTGTGATGGCTTGCTCTCGCGCAGCCCGATGCTGTTCGCGCAGCGGACGCAGGTCGTTCATCGCCGCCCTGGCAATCGCACGGACCCTGGTTTTCTGCTCGGGCGTGCCATCGGGCAGCGTGTGCTCGATCATGCGGTCGATGTGCTTCTCGGCGTTTGCCGGATCCATCGGCCCATGCATGCCCATGCCGTGATGACGATGACCTTCGCCAGGGCCGTCATTGGCATAGCTGAAACCGACGATCGACATGGCGCCGATCACGGTGGCGGCTGCGACGGCCAATGCCCGGCGGCGGCCGTGCTGCGGTTGACGAGATGCGAATTGGGTGGTGTCGTTACGGGATGACGCGTTTTGCTCGTTCATGCTGATTCCTTCACTTGTCAGGTTGTGCATGACATCAATGCTGCATGCATGGTGACACTGTAGGGGGCATGCATTGCTGAACATTGAGCGTTGTGTAAAGTTTTGTAAAGCGGGCTGCTTCAGGGACTGCTCGCCGTCTTCATCTTTGCGCTATCGCCCGCCATCACCACCGTCATTTTCGCCGGATCGATCGCCTTGCGGAACGCGGCGTTGACCTGGTCGAGGGTCAGGGCGGCGATCTTGTCCTCGAACGCCTTACTCCACGCAAATGTGCGGCCCAGGTACACGTAGCTATTCCAGCCTTGCGCCAGCGCGCCGTCCTGCGCGCGCGTCTGCATGCGCTGTTGCAGTATTCCCGATTTTGCGCGCGCCAATTCTTCCGCGCTAAAACCGTCTTTCAGCACGCGCGCCAGTTCATCCTTGATCGCCGCATCGAGCCGCGCCAGATTCTGCGGTGCGGCAATCGCGCTGATCGTGAAGCTGGCGGCGCGATCCAGCGCGCCGACGTTGAGCGATGAGCCGCCGCCATAGGACAAGCCGTCCTTTTGACGAATCCGTTCCATCAGGCGCGAGTTGAGGCCGGCGCCGCCGAAGACATGATTGGCAACCAACAGCGCCGGAAAATCGGGGTCGTCGTCACGCAGATCCAGATTGACGCGCGCCGTATAGAAGCCGTTTTCCTTGTCCGGCGTGTCGATATTCTTGCGCATCGGGGCAACGTCGGTGTGGCGGTCGGGGACGCGCGTGTAAGGCAACGCGCTCTTCCAGTTGCCAAACGCTTCTTCCACGGTCTTCGTGATGGCGGCTGCATCGAAATCGCCCACGATCGACAGTTCGGCTTTGGACGCGCCGTAGAAATTTTGATGGAATGCTTTGACATCCGCCAGCGATACCGCCTGCACGTTGGCAATGGTTTCGTCGATCGTCTGCGGTGCGCGCCAATCACCCGTCGGATACGGATTGAAGTGCTGCGACATCGCCTGTTGCGCCAGCGCATTCGGCTCATTGCGCTGGCCTTCCGCGCTGACCAGCATTTGCTTGCGCAATTGTTCAAATTCGGTCACCGGGAAAGTCGGTTCCTTCAACACTTGTGCAACCAGGCGCAATGCATTGGCCAGATTGGGGCGCGTCGTTTCGAAATGGTAAATATTGCCGGTGATCTTGAGCTTGGAAAATTCGTCGTCCAGTTGCTCGCGGCTGAACTTGCTGTTGCCGCGCACAAGCATCGCACTCGCCATGCTGGATGCGGTTTGTTTGCCGAACAGGGATTTTTCATCACCCCAATGCAGGCTGAGCGCAACCGACACCGTTTCGCCGCGGTTCTTTTTCGGCAGCAGCGCGAGGTCGAGACCGCCGATCTTGCGGTGCTGCGTGCGCGCATCGATATTGGCTTGCGACGGATCGAACGCTTCGGGCGCCGATGTCTGCGCGGTCGCCTTGAAGTCTTTCAGGACGTCGGCCACGCTCGGCGCCGCCGGTATGTCGGCGCGCAAGGTGTGGTCTTCCGGCAGGTACGTGCCTGTGATGCGGTTGTCGCGCTTGAAGTAGCGGTTGGCCGCCGCTGACACCTGTTCGGAAGTCACGCCGGCCACCCGCTCGCGGCTATGGAACAGCAAACGCCAATCGCCCAGCGCAATCGGCTCCGACAGTGCGACGCCGATTCTTTCATGGTCGTTCAGCGTTTTTTCGATCTGGTTCGCGTAATTGCGGCGCACGCGCTCCATCTCATCCTTGGTCGGCGGCTTCTTGTAAAAGTCCTCGATGGCCGCGACCAGCGCATCGCGCACCGGTTCGACGGCTTCGCCTTTTTTCACCACGGCGCCGATGATTTGCAAGCCGGGCGCATAACCGGTGAGCTCGAATTGAAAGACCTGGGCGGCCTTGCCGGTTTCCACCAGTTGCTTGTGCAGGCGCCCGTTCGGCATGTCGGCCAGGATGTCGCCTGCAAAGCTCAGCGCATCGCTGTCTGGATGCAGGGAAGCAGGGACCTTGTACGCGACCTCGACGAGCTGCGTATCGCCTTTGCGGCGCACCGTGAAGCTGCGTTCGCCATCCTGCGTCGGCTCCGCAGTCCAGAATTTGGGCAGGCTGCGCGTCGGTTTGGCAATCGGGCCGAATGCGTGGGAGATCCACTGCAGCGTTTTCGCCGTATCGAATTTTCCGGCGATCAGCAATACCGCATTG
>CAMLDH010000426.1 GCA_946478765.1 uncultured Oxalobacteraceae bacterium
ATTGGCGTGCCGCTGATTTTGCCGGGATTGCAGCACGGCGTGCGGCCGCGCATCGAAAACATCGTGCGCGGCGCCGGGCTGTCGATCAATCACGTGATCGACATCAACTCGGTGGCGATTCTCAAGTCGGCGCTGCTGGCGGATCTGGGCGCGACCATTCTGCCGGTGGCGCCGGTGCTGTCGGAAATCGAACGCGGCGTGATGGTCGCGTGCCCGATTACCGGCGCGAGGATTTCGCGCACCGTGTCCTTGTGTGCGTCGAAGAATATCCCGTTGACCAATGCGGCCGCGGCGGTCGAGCGCATTGTGCTGGAAGTGACGAAAAACCTGTGCAGTAGCGGGCGCTGGCTGGGTGCGCAAAGTTTGATGGGTTGAAGGCTGGCCGGCAACCGTTCGTGTGGCGTATAAAGTCACTGATTGAGATGATTCAAGCGCTTTTGCCCAAGCCATCACTTTTCCTTATACCCCCATCCGCATTCCCTATTTGCGCCCCATCCTCCCCTTCCCTACACTGGCAGTAACAGTCAACGTCGCCCGTCGATGTTGCTGCCAAGGCCGGGCACCCCGGCCCCCGCGGCCAAGCAGGCATGCGCCTTACCCGGTGCATTCAATGCGAAGCGCTATCTGAATTACGATTTTGGAGACATCACAATGCAAGTCCCTTCAGCACCTGAATCTGCAGGGTTGTCTGATGCCGTCCAGCGCGCCGCTACCCCTCTCGCGCCGGTCGGTCTCGATGACAAATACACTTCCACCTCCGGCCTGATTTACCTGTCTGGCGTGCAAGCGCTGGTGCGCCTGCCGATGATCCAGCGCCAGCGCGATCTGGTCGCGGGCCTCAATACCGCAGGCTTTGTTTCCGGCTATCGCGGCTCGCCCTTGGGCGGTCTCGACGAGACATTGTGGAAAACACAAAAACTGCTGGAAAACAATCACGTCAAGTTCGTCCCCGGCGTCAATGAAGACCTGGCCGCGACCGCCGTATGGGGCACGCAGCAAGTCGACCTGATCGGCCCGGCGAAATACGACGGCGTGTTTGCCATGTGGTACGGCAAGGGGCCGGGCGTGGATCGCTGCGGCGACGTGTTCAAGCACATGAACCATGCCGGCACGTCCAGGCACGGCGGCGTGCTGCTGGTGGCGGGCGACGACCACGGCGCGTATTCATCGACCTTGCCGCATCAGTCCGACCATATTTTTTCCGCTTGCATGATCCCGATGCTGTATCCGTGCAATGTGCAGGAATACCTCGACCTCGGCTTGCATGCATGGGCGATGTCGCGCTTTTCCGGTTGCGTGGTCGGCTTCAAGGCGCTCGCCGATACGGTCGAATCGAGCGCATCGGTCGACGCCGATCCGTTCCGCCTGCAAATCGCGTTGCCGACCGATTTCGTGATGCCGCCAGGCGGCCTGAACGCGCGCCTGACCACCGAGACGCTCGGCATCGAGGCGAAGAAGCAGGAAGCGCTGATGCAGGATTACAAGATCTATGCGGCACTCGCGTATGCGCGCGCCAACAAGCTGAACCACACCACGATCGACAGCCCGAAAGCGAAGCTCGGCATCATCGCATCCGGCAAATCGTATCTGGATGTGCTGGAGGCGCTGGAAGAACTCGGCATCAATGAACAGAGGGCGGCCGACATCGGCATCCGCGTATTCAAGGTGTCGATGCCGTGGCCGCTGGAACCCGACAGCGTGCGCGAATTCGCGCAGGGGCTCGATGAAATCCTGGTGATCGAGGAAAAACGCCAGATCGTCGAATACCAGTTGAAGGAGCAGTTGTACAACTGGCGCGACGATGTGCGCCCGCGCGTGATCGGCAAGTTCGATGAAAAAGGCGAATGGGTGCATCCGCGCGGCGAGTGGCTGCTGACGTCGAAAGCCGACTTTTCGGTGGCGCAAATCGCGCGCGTGATTTCAGGCCGCATCGCGCGCTTCCACACTAGCGACTTGATCAAGGCGCGTCTCGCATTTCTGGAGGCCAAGGATGCGGTGCTGACCAAGGCGGTCAACACGCCGCCGCGCCCCGCGTATTACTGCTCCGGCTGCCCGCACAACACGTCGACCAAGGTGCCGGAAGGCAGCCTCGCATTGGCCGGCATCGGCTGCCATGTGATGGCGACCGCGATTTATCCGGAACATAACAAGACCACCACCCACATGGGCGGCGAAGGCGCGCCGTGGATCGGTCAGGCGCCGTTCTCGACATTGCCGCATGTGTTTGCCAATCTGGGCGACGGCACCTACTTCCATTCCGGCTATCTGGCGATCCGCGCGGCGGTTGCGGCCAAGGTCCACATGACCTACAAGATCCTGTACAACGATGCTGTGGCGATGACCGGCGGCCAGCCGGTCGACGGCATCATTTCGGTGCCGATGATGGCGCAACAAATGGCGGCCGAAGGCGTCAAGCGCATCGCGCTGGTCACCGAAGATTTGCGCCGCTATGCCGACCGCTCCGCTTTGCCGGCGATCGTCAGCCTGCATGACCGCAAGGACATGGATGCGGTGCAGCGCGAGCTGCGCGAATACCAGGGCTTGTCGGTGCTGATTTACGATCAGACCTGCGCCGCCGAAAAGCGCCGGCGCCGCAAGAAAGCGGAATATCCCGATCCGAACAAACGCTTGTTCATCAATGAAGCGGTGTGCGAAGGCTGCGGCGATTGCGGCGTGCAATCGAACTGCACCTCGATCATGCCGGTGGAGACCGAATTCGGCCGCAAGCGCGCGATCGATCAATCGTCGTGCAACAAGGATTATTCATGCGTGAAGGGCTTCTGCCCAAGCTTCGTCACCGTTGAAGGCGGCAAATTAAGAAAGAACACGCCGACCCCCTTGCAGGGAAAAGGTTGGGATGAGAGTAGTGAAATCGCCTCACCAACTACGGCTGATCGCGACGGCACTTAAACCGCCCCCAAAAAACACCACCCACAACGAGGGAATATAAAAATAATAAAAAAAAAA
>CAMLDH010000427.1 GCA_946478765.1 uncultured Oxalobacteraceae bacterium
GAAACGACCGACGATCGGTTTATGCTGAAATAAAATGACGTAAAACTGTGCATTTGAGCACGCAGTAATGATCTGAACTATCCCATGATTATGAGGATATTCAGGCCGTTATCCATTTCCCGTCAATATCTTTGTGCCCGCGCAAGCGAAAGTCACATTCGAGGCACAAGAAAAGCAGAAACCACCCGCACCCGGGAATTCTTGCCGTCGCCGTGAATCGACATTCATGACGCGTTATGTCGAATGAATAATGAACGATTGCCGTTGTCCCTATTTCGGCTTTTCAAAAATCGGTCTTTGTCGGGTGCCCAATGAATACGAATACGACCCTGCCTCTCTCGACTGCGCGCGTGCGCCGCACATCCGGAATCCATCGGCTTGGCAAGTGGTTGCTGGCCTTGTTGCTGGTCCTGCCGATCACGGCCGCCGCCGCAGACAATGTATGGTGCACCTGGTTCGGTTTGTTTTGTGCAGCGACGCCGACGTCTCAATTGCAGGAAGTCACCCAATTCGGATCGAATCCGGGCAATCTGCGCATGTTCGAGTATGTGCCGCAGAATCTGGAAGCGTCCCGCCCCGTGGTTGTGGCGCTGCATGGCTGCCTGCAACAAGCAGCAGACTACGATGACGAGCCGGGGTGGATACAGTTTGCCGACAAATATCGTTTTGCGTTGTTACTGCCCCAACAACAGGTAGCGAACAACGGCATGAAGTGCTTTAACTGGTTTTTGCCGGAAGATACCCAGCGCGATCAAGGCGAGGCTTTATCGATCCGGCAAATGATTCAAAAGATGCAAAGCGACCTGAAGAGCGATCCCAAGCGCGCGTATGTGACGGGCCTGTCGGGCGGCGGCGCTATGACGGCTGTCATGCTGGCCATTTATCCGGACGTATTTGCCGGTGGAGCGATCATTGCCGGCGTACCGTACAAGTGCGCAAACAATGCGGGTGAGGCAACGGGCCAATGCGGCGTCAGTGTCATTCCAGGGAAGAATGTACCGATGAAAGACTTTACCCCGCAGCAGTGGGGCGATCTGGTGCGCAATGCGTCGCACTTTAACGGGCCTTTCCCACGGGTTTCGATTTGGCAGGGCAGCAAAGACGATACCGTCAATCCGGTAGACGCAAGAGAGCTTCTGGAACAGTGGACCAATGTAGCGGGCATTGATCAAACGCCGGAAATCAATGAGATGATCAAGGAAAAAATCCGTCACCAGGTATTTCAGGATGCAAGCGGAAACGCACTGGTGGAAACCTACCTGATCGATGGCATGACGCATGGCACACCCATCGATCCAGGCAATGCCGCGAATCAATGCGGCAAACCGGCGCCGTTCATTCTTCCAGCCGGTATTTGTTCGAGCTTTTATATTGCAAAGTTTTGGGGATTGGATAAATTATCTAATGCCAATCCATAACCTCCCTTGAAAGGATTTTTATGCAAGTTCAACCCTACCTGTTCTTTGATGGCCGTTGCGAAGAGGCCATCGCGTTTTACCGCAAGACGCTCGGCGCCGAGGTGACGATGCTGATGCACTACAAGGACAGCCCCGAACCGCACGAGCCGGGCATGATCCCGCCCGGCGCCGAAAACAAGGTCATGCATGCGAGCTTTCGCATCGGCGAGACCACGGTGATGGCTTCCGATGGCCGATGCCAGGGGCAACCGAAATTCCAGGGCTTTGCGCTGTCGCTCGCGGCATCTGACGAGGCCGAGGCCGAGCGCTTGTTTGCCGCGCTGGCCGATGGCGGGCAGGTGCAGATGCCATTGAGCAAGACCTTCTTTTCCTCGCGCTTCGGCATGGTCGCCGACCGCTTCGGCGTTGGCTGGATGGTCATTGTCCCGGCCTGAGTCCGGTTTGTTGATGGTTGTCGATGGTTTGTCGCATAGCGCGCCGCATTGATCCAGCCGGCTTGCGCGATGCCGGGTTCGGCATAGTCTCGATCGGAAAGAAGCAGGAATGCTGTTGGCACGCAGTATACTGCCTTCTTTTTTACGGCTATTGCCTGACCCGGAAGGATGACACCATGAGCGCTCTACCCGCATGCCCCAAATGCAATTCTGAATTTACGTACGAAGACGGCAGCCTTTACATTTGTCCCGAGTGCGCCCATGAATGGCCCGTGCACGCGGCCGCCGAGTCGGCCGACGCAGGCAACAAGGTCTATCGCGACTCGGCCGGCAATGTGCTGCAAGACGGCGATACCGTCACGGTGATCAAGGACTTGAAATTGAAAGGGTCGGCGGGTGTCGTTAAAATGGGTACCAAGGTCAAGAACATTCGTCTGGTGGATAGCGACCATGATATTGACTGCAAAATTGACGGCTTTGGGGCCATGAGCCTGAAATCGGAATTCGTCAAGAAGGTGTGATTTTGCGGAAGATTGAGGTAAGCTTTTTTCCCTCGTTACGATAACTTGTCCGCAGTGTGATCCCTATGGTGCAACCGCCCCCCTTTCCGATTCGCAAGGAGTGTCCGCCCGGCGCCTGCATATGCGACCGGGACGGCCTGTTGCAGGATCCTCACGGCGATATGCGCATACTGGGATTGACAACGGCGGAAGAGAAAAAGCTCATCGCGCGCATTGAAAATATTTCCACCTATGCTGACTTGAAACACATCGAAGAACGCATGCAGGCACAGCTAGGCATGATCCTTCAGATTGCGCCAGGTAGTCATGAAGTACGCACCGTGCGCGGTTTGAGCATCCAGCTTGCGGAACGCCCTGGGCTTTGCAAGAAGATCCGGCAATCCATTCCCGCAGCCGTTCGCCGGTGTCTTGAGAAGAATCCGGACATCGTCTATGCCATCCTTAACGCGCACGACCTTTTTGGTGCTGGCTAAAGCGCGATAGGCATCCGCTCGACATGCAGGCTGACAGCCTAAGTACCCGCGCAAAATATATTGTGAATTTCTCGTGATAATCGTAGTGAAAC
>CAMLDH010000428.1 GCA_946478765.1 uncultured Oxalobacteraceae bacterium
GCCAGATTGACGCTGCCGCCGGCCTGAAAATAGGTCAGCGCCTGCTGCAGCACGTCGGATGAAACGGTGGACACCGCCGCCAATTCCGGATCAGGTTCTCCGGTACCGCTGATGACGATCAAATGCCGACCCTGCTTCCGGGCTTGACCTATCAACTCGGCAAAACCCGGCACGCTGCCGAGGCGTCCCAGTACGCGCAAGATGATGATCCGGGCCGCAGCGAGTTCATGTGCCAGCAGCGCCGCCATCTGCACTTCACTTTCAAGTGCCTGCAGGTTGACGCCGGTCACCGGCGGGAATTCTTGCGGTAGTTGGGCCAGTGCGCTGTGCAACACCGTCAGGTCATTCGGGGCGTGCGTCAACAGCGCGATACGCGCACCCGCTGCGTTCATTTCACGCATCTTCGTTTTCCAGTGGACAGATGTCGCCCTCACCCAGACGATGGAAGATCAATTCGCCTACTTCACGCCCACCGACCAGATGTTCGGCGACGATCCGCTCCAATGCTGTTTCGTCATCGCAGCGATACCATACGCCTTCGGGATACACCACGAGGATCGGCCCTTGATTCCGGCATGCGACCATGCAATGGGTTCGGGTGCGTTTGATCCGTAGCTCCGGACGGGCATCGATCTTCTCCCCCATCAATTCGAACATGGCTTGCGCCTTTATGCCATCTTCGGTGCAGCGCGGACCGACGCACATGAATACGTGTCTGGTGTGGGTTCTCATAATATTTTTTATTCACGCCGGAGCGATCAACTTAAGCGATGAGCTCTCTCCCGACCAAGTACGATGGCTAGGCAAACTTCTTGTAAAAGAATCCCATCAAACTGCCAAGCGCGAGCCAGAACACCGCATTGGCAATAGCAGTGGCATATATAAAAGCGTGCGCCAATTCGACAGGCGCTGCGCTAGCGTGAACTTGCGGCTGCGGCGCACCAATCAGATGTGGAACGAGGAGCAAGACTGCGCCCAGTATTTTGACCTGCCAGGTTCGAATAAAAATCAGCAGAGATAGTCCACTTGCCGTCGTGCCCACAGTGATGAGCCACCATAGTTGCCGATCGGTCAGTGGAGCCGCTTCGGTACCAGGCACTTCCGGCGGCAAACCCAAGGAAGGGGCCACGAAAAAAACCACATACCCCGCCAAGCCCCACAACAGGCCGGCACGCCAACCGCTTACTTCACCATGCAGACAGATGGCGGCTCCCAACAACAGCCCGAAGCCAACGGCCAGACTGATATTCGCCAAGGCCGTAAACAAGGTTCGCTCCCCACCGTTCGCAGGCTGCCAAGCCTCATGCTCGTGATGCTCATGCTCATGATGCTCATGCTCGGCAGGAGAATGGACATGGGCAGGTTGCGCGGCAGCCGCGGCAGTCACCGCGTCCTCATACACTTCAGCCTTGAGTATGATCTGGCTCACCTGAATTTGCTGAACAACGGTCAACAACAAGCCCGCCAGCACACCTGCCAATGCCGCTGCGGACACAATCCGCTTGAACGCCGCCAGGTTCAATATCCCTGCCATGCGGGTTAGTGGCACGGAAAACCGGCGGAATGACGGCCATCATGCGCGGCATTATGCAATGCCGCCGTCTCGGCGAAAGCCGCACCGTAAAGCAACACCAGCCCAAGGCTTGCGGCGAGCATTACCGGCAGTATTTTGTCTTTCCAGATAGCCGAACGGGACTGCGAATCGACGTTATCGAGTAAACCAGGTATTGACGACATGTGATATTCCTCCTTAAAGAAGAGAGCACGCAAGACACGATGACAACAAGAACCGAGATGACATTCCCATCGCCAATCATCGCGAAAAACGCGTGAAGAAGCTTGTATATACAAATGAAGAAGGAAGTGAAAGACGGGTGCGCAGCAGAGCAATCCGTCTGAATCGCCCTCCGCGACACAAACTCTACGATGGCTTCAGGCTGGTCTCCGGGCTCACGAAGCGGGATTCCCTTGCGGGTTTCCCTGGGTCTGCGCCTTCCCATGCATTGAATTGCACAGTGGCATACTGCAAACCTTTTTACTCGATTACCGTTGCGGGGGCAGCGTCGGTTTTGTTCGCCTATTCAGAAAACTCACCGACTTCCCATTTCATTCCATAAACGACTGTTTGTGGAATACCTGAAGCAATGCTACCGGGCGAGTATATGCGCCGACGAAAAATCTTGCAAGTTAAGCAAACAAGCTCTGCGGCAGTCCATTGATCTCGATCAATAATGCAGAACAATCCATTCGCCAAAGGCAATTGTGTGTGAGGCGGCAAACCGCAAGATCATGGCTGATCACCCGGCGCCGACGATCGCCGTGGCATCAATAACAGCAAGCGGGGACTCATGCCAACGAACGCCCTCTTGAAATCATAAAGGCCATTCCTAATATTTTTGATCTGCCCCCTCTTTGCTTTTCAAAACCGCAGCGGGGGGGATAACGCAACACGCAATTGTCTTTCATCAGGAGAATATGTCATGTCAGCCAAAGATTTTGCATTTCATGATCATGCCCGCAGCAGGATCGCTGCGGGAGTGAATATCCTGGCCGATGCGGTCAAGGTAACCCTCGGCCCGAAAGGCCGCAATGTGGTGCTGGAACGTTCATTCGGCGCGCCGACGATTACCAAGGACGGCGTGTCGGTTGCCAAGGAAATCGAACTCCAGGACAAGTTTGAAAACATGGGCGCGCAAATGGTCAAGCAAGTCGCCAGCAAGACCTCCGATGTGGCCGGCGACGGCACCACCACGGCGACTGTGCTGGCCCAGTCGATTGTCCAGGAAGGCATGAAATACGTGGCGGCCGGCCTGAACCCGATGGACTTGAAGCGCGGCATCGACCAGGCGGTCACGGCCGTGGTGGAGGAGTTGAAAAAGCTAAGATCGGAAGAGCGTCGTGTAGGGAAAGAGTGTAGATCTCGGTGGTCG
>CAMLDH010000429.1 GCA_946478765.1 uncultured Oxalobacteraceae bacterium
GCAAATGGTGAAATCTTTACCACCGAAAACAGCGGCCACTATGGGCCAAATTGGACGGACCCGATTAGGCAACAGTTCCAAAATTGGTTGAATAATCGAGTAGGCGTTCCTGTGAATCATCAACCTTGGGGCAAGTAATGGAAATTTCTTTTTTTATGCCTCCAGTAGACGTTGCTCCGTATTGCTGGTTAATTGAAATGGGATCACGGAAATTGGGAGTGCATCAACACAATGGATGGTGCATGCAGCTTGATGGGCAATTGGTGTTTTTTAATTCTGAGGATAAGTGCGTACCTCTTGCCCCTATCCTTGAGATTGAAGAGAAGAAGTTCTTTGATTTCCTAGAGAGTGCTGTAATTTCGAATCCGACTTATTCGGAATGCATAAGAAAATTTCCAAAGGAATTGCTTCTTAAGCATGTCTTTCATACTTCGTTCTCGGGATATTGGCCGGAAAGGGCTTTGGCATGGTTATCTGCCGACAAAAATCTTCAGCCGTTATTTAAAGATGAGCTTGAGAAATTTGTGCAAAACAAGGTAATGCCGCAAGGAGCACGGCAAAAAGCAAAAAGGATAGTTCAGAGCATCTCACCCGCTTAACACGGTAAGGCGGCATCGGCGATAGGTGCAGGCGTGGGTACGGCGGTCGGACAGGGATTGCAGGGATCGGCCGCCTTCATGGACACGTTCGGCAAGTTCGGTGTCGGCTGCCCTGTTCGGCGTTCGTGACAAGCAATTTTTCCCGCGCCGCCTCCATTTTTTGTGGAGATGGTGCAGCAATTGAAGCCGCATAAGTATTTTTGCGCTTAAATTTTAATCAGTTCCTTCAGGTAATCGTGTCCCTCCGCCTAAAATTTGTGCAAATGTATTCCTCAAGACGAGTGCTGTCCCGAACAGCCTTGCTGTCCGGTTTCCGCCTCCGTTCTAAACTGCCGACGGGTTGGCTAACGACGCATGCAGAAGCCCCTGAGCATGCCGTCCCAACCCGCGAAACGCGTGACCGATTTCGGTGCAGTCATGTACGGATCGACTCCCGTCCACACTTCCATCGGCGTAAAGCCATGCAAATGCTGGTGGGGCCGCACGGTGTTGTACCAGCAAGAGAACTCGGCAAGCAGCTTGTCCAGGGCCGCGCCGTTTTCCGGCATGATCCGGTTCAACCGCTGTTTGAGCGTCAGGAACAGGCGCTCGATTCTGCCGTTTTGCCACGGCTTGCCCGGTTCGCTGAACTCATGCCGGATACGCAAGGCGGCCAAACCCTCCTCGAAGATTGCGCTACGGAAGACCGACGCGTTGTCGGTGCGGATGATGCGCGGTTTGCCGAACTGGTCGACCGCCGCAGCGATGTGTTCCAGGATCGTTTGCGCGTTGGCTTGCTCCAGCCGCGCCAGCACCGGATTAAAACGTGTCCCGTAATCGATGATGGCGAGGATGAAATGCTGTACCCCCAGCGCATCGACCTTGCCGGTCCCGTCCAGGCACCAGCGCAGATTGGCCGGCGCATAAGCAGGAAACCGGTTGCGGGTCTCCCGGCGCACCGTCTCCATCTCGGAACAATATTTTTGCACCCAGGCATAGACCGTGTTCAGGCACACCGTCATCCCCTTATGGGCATGGAAGCGGTTGAATTCGTCGGCCACGTTGCGGTAACTCTTGCCGCCTTCCGCATACAAGCGCAACACCACTTCAATCACCCACGGCGGCTTGGGGCGGCCGCCGGAACGCCGATGCCGCGCAGGCCGAAAACGTTTGTCCGGCTCACAGGACGTGCTTCGGCGGCGCCTCCGGCGATGCATCCCTATCGACTGAAGCCAAGAGCGGGCGTCACGCGCCCACTGCCCAAGCAGCAGCAACCAATAGCACAAATAACACCATGTCATAACCGGATTCCAAGAACATTCACATGCAAGATATCCAGGGAATCGGTCAATTGTTTAGTGCAAGACGACAATAGGGCGCCATGATCCTGCATCCGCTTCAATGGCTATGGCAAGCGTTCTTTGGCGCCCTGGCCAGAATTTGCTTTCGGCTCGCGGACCAGCGCGGCCTGCGTCCGATCAAGAATCGTCAGCGGCGCGGTGGTCAAAGCGCTGGGCCGGAAGAATCGGGCAAGCTGTCGCCCCTCTTGTCCGAACTGACAGCGTCCGTGGCCGACGAGGATTTGCGCACGCTGGCCGCATTCCTGAAGCGGCACGACGTGCATCGCGGTTACCTAAGCGACATCTATGCGCTCGACGGTTTCCTGACCTGCATAGGCATCGGTCCCGGCCCCATGCCAGCAGAGGACTGGATGACGTCGATCTTCGCACATGACTTCGACGACATCGACGCCGACAACATCAATCTGCATTGGCCGCTTATCGGACGGCTGTACCACAGGATCGCCACGCCGTTGTACGGGCGGTCGCCGACGTACCGCCCGCTGTTCGAGACACATCCTGGCTTGGGGCAAGGTGATAGACGGCCGCTGAAGGCATGGTGCGAAGGTTTCATGACGGCCAGCGTCTTGCGCGACAAGCAATGGGAAAGCATGTTGCTCAAGCCCGGCACCAGACTGTGGCTGTATCCGATTTGGGAATGCGCATCGGCAGACGAGGAGTCACCATCCGCGAAGCGTTCGGCGACATTGTCGTCAAACAAGGCGCGTGGGCTGCCCCCATTCGGTGTGGCGCAGTTGAAAAATAACGTTCTCAAGATACATGGCTATTGGGGCAAATGGTTTAGCGCCAGAGGTGATTTCTGAAATTCAAGCGACTCCTAAAGGCATGCGGCCAGACCCATCGTCGTATAGGTCAAAAAATGCGATAGATGCTGCCCTGTTCGGCGTTCGGAACAGGCAATTTTTTTCGCCCCCACCTCATTACTGCTCTTCAACAACAGCAACCCGGACCTGATCGGCGTCAACTACTGGGTCGC
>CAMLDH010000430.1 GCA_946478765.1 uncultured Oxalobacteraceae bacterium
AGATCCGCTTGCGCGCAAAGCACGGCACGATCTCGCTGACCACGCCCATCGCCGGCAGCACCATGATGTACACCGCAGGATGCGAATAGAACCAGAACAGGTGCTGAAACAGCAAGGGGTCGCCGCCCAGCGCCGGATCGAAAATGCCGATATGCAAAAAGCGTTCGGCCGCCATCAGACAGAGCGTCATCGCCAGCACCGGCGTAGCCAGCACCAGGATCACGCTGGTCGCATAATTGGCCCAGATGAACAGCGGCAGGCGGAACCATGTCAGGCCCGGCGCGCGCATCTTGTGCACCGTGACGATGAAGTTCAGTCCGGTCAGAATCGATGAAAAACCAACGATGAATACGCCAGCCGCAACCGCGATCACATGCGTGTTGGAAAACATCGTCGAGAACGGCGTGTAAAACGTCCAGCCGGTATCGACGCCGCCGGCAATCAACGCGCCGATGGTGAATAATCCGCCCAGCGTATAGATATACCAGGACAACAGGTTCAAGCGCGGGAACGCGAGATCGCGCGCGCCGATCATCAGCGGCACCAGAAAATTGCCGAGCGTCGCCGGAATCGACGGGATCAGGAAAAACCACACCATGATCACGCCATGCGCGGTAAACATCTTGTTATAGGTTTCGGCGCTCATCAAGTCGCCGGCCGGCGTCGCCAGTTCCAGCCGGATCATCGTCGCCGCCGCGCCGCCGAGAAAGAAGAATCCGGTAATCGATACCAGGTACAGCAGTGCAATGCGCTTGTGGTCATGCGTGGTAAGCCAGGAGCGCAGCGTGGCGCCTTCTGACAGATAGTTATGCTCGGCAGGTTGCAAGACTGCGCTCATTGTTGTTCCTCCCCGATGGATTTCAAGGATTTCACATACGCGATCAACGCGAGCAATTCTTCCTCGCTCAGTTGGCCCTGAAAGGTCGGCATGACCGGCGCAAAACCGGCGACGATGTCTTTTTTCGGTTGCAGGATCGAATCGCGAATATAGTTTTCATCGGCGATCAGCGTGCGGCCATCCTGCAAATGCACTTGCTGCCCGAACAGTCCCTGCAGGTTTGGCGCATGCACGGTCGAACGCACATCATGGCAACCGCTACAGCCCCGGCTGCGGAACAAGTCGAAGCCGCGCGCCGCCATGCTGGGCTCAACTCTCGTGCCCGCCAGCCAACGCTGGAATTCGGCCGGCCGCATCACGATGATGCGGCCTCCCATGCGCGCATGATCGGTGCCGCAATACTCGGCGCAATGCAGCCGAAATTCGCCAAGCGCCGTCGGCGTAAACCAGATCGTCGTGGTGCGTCCCGGCACCACATCCTGCTTGAGGCGGAATGCCGGCACATAGAAACTGTGGATCACGTCTTCAGTGCTCATCACCAGCCGCACCGGCTGTCCGAGCGGCACATGCAATTCATCGATTTCGCGCCGGCCGTTGGCATGCTGCAGTTTCCACATCCATTGCTTGCCCACCACAAAGACCGGCATCGCATTGTCCGGCGCCTGATACAGGCTGTCATACAGGACCGCGCCCCAAATGAACAGACCGATAAAGATCAATAACGGGGTGACGGTCCACGCGAGTTCAATCTTGCGGGCGGTGGTGGGCGGATTGCTGCGGTCGGCATTCGATCCGTGTCGGTAACGAATGGCAAACACAACGATCAGCAATGCAATCGCCAGCGCGATCGTACCGGTGAGCGCCAACAAGGAGAAAAACAAGGTATCGATGCGCGATGCCATGCTCGATGCTTGCGCCGGCATCCACTGGAAGCCGGCGTTCATCGCCGCTCCTTTCCGGCGCGGCGCTGACGCCAGGCAAAAAACCCCAATCCAAGCAACAGCATGGCCGACAGGATGCGCAGGCTCTGCATGATCGCCAGGTTGTAGCGCCCGGCCTGCGGATCGTAGTGGTAGCACAGCAGTAACAGGCGGTCGGCGAGCGAGCCGGACTTGCCGTGCGATGCTTCCGTCACCGCCAGGCGCAGCATGACCGGCGCAAAGCGCACGCCGAAAAAATAGCGCGCAATCCTGCCATCAGGCGCGACGACCACGAAGCCGGCAGGATGCGCATATTGCTTGATCTGGGGATCGTAGACATAGCGAAATCCCACCGCGTCCGCGACTTGCCGGATCGATGCATCGTCGCCCCGCAGAAAATGCCAGGCTTTCAATTCCGCTTCCGGCCGCCGGAACATGGCGTCATCGCGCATTTCCGCCGGGTCGATGCTGATGAACAGCGGACGGACATCGATATTCGGCCGCAATCCGCTTTGATGCAGCGTTTCGTTGACACCGATGAAAGCCGTGCCGCATAGATTGGGACAACGCGCATAGCCGAGCACCAGCACCACCGGCGGCCCGCCGAAATAGCGCCCGAGACGCACCGCATTGCCCGTTGCATCGCGCAACATGACAGGCAATGGCAGCGGACGGCCCAGATGCTGCTCGAAATCCACGGAGCGAAATACCGCCAGGTTTTGCGCGGTGCAGGACAGCGCCAGCCAGCAGCACGCTGCCGCGACCATCAGCCGTACCCTCATCGTTGCTCCTTTTGCGGCGCCGCTTGCCCACGTTGCGCCAGCAGTTGCATCGCCCGCTCGATTGGAATGCGCACCCGCCGTGGTTGCTCGTCGGTCCAGCCATGGCTGTTCAATATCTTTTGCTTGGACGCCTGATAGTTTTCGAGATCGCGCGGCGCATCGGTTTGCAAGCGCGGCCCCTCGGTTTGAAACGCCGGAACGCTGTTCGCGCCATTGGGGTCGCCCTGCCATCGGCCGATCAATAGCCATGAAGACACCGCAACCACCACAATGGCTGCCGCAATCGCCATTGCGCCCCACAGGATGGGCCGCGCCTGAATATCGCCGCGCTCATGGCGCACGGTATCGGAATCG
>CAMLDH010000431.1 GCA_946478765.1 uncultured Oxalobacteraceae bacterium
GACAATATGTCAACTCTACGCGTCACTACCATCAGTCATAGCTGCATCCCACCCTGCAGCGCAATACTCTGGAGATTGTGATGGACGCAAGTTTGATAGAGCCGCATGTAACGGATGAAGGCATCAGCTTCACAGTGGCGGTTGGTTTTATACAAAGAGAATGTGTTGTGTCCAACGAGGCGCTCGCGCATCTGCGCCAAATGCATGGCTTCTCGATGGACTTGATACATATTTACGAGGCATTCGAAGCCCGCATCAACAGTGTCGCCCGGCGCCTGGTATTGGCCGGTGAAAGCGCATCGCCGCTGGTGTTGGGTCCGCAGGTTTTTCATTGAGATTTTCGTATTGACAGTGTCGTTGTTATCCCGCTTCCACATTCCCGATTCATCCACCTGAACTTGCTCCGCATGACTATCGTCAATCCTAGTACAAGGCAGCATTGCCTGGTATCACGCATGCATTGCCCGACCCGCGCAATGCCATGCGATTCGCGTCGCATCCTATGCCGGACTCTGGCGCGTGTCGAAAAATACACCACAACAGGCGCCACGTCTTTGTGAGAGAATTTCCATTCACTTTGAGGGAGGCAGTATGGCGGCCGTAAGATATACGAAAGCGGATTGGATAGCTCAAGTGGATATACAAACACTGGACGGTGGGAAATTCCAGGGCGTGGTCCTGATTGCCCATAAAAGCGGTTCAGTGTGTGACGAATCGGAACACACCGTCGATACGGTATCGGATACACCCAAGGAAGCGCTGGACGAAGCGAAGGCATTGGCGCACCGAATTCTTGGCGACCTGTAAGAACGATGTCATGAATCAAATGGATCGTGCAATTGCAGCGCCTTAGCCAGCGCTTACTTGGTTGATTGCTTGTTTTTGTGCCACCAATTCTGTGGTTGCCTCGCGACGCTTGAATCAATTAAAGCGCTTTCGTGTAGACATTTTTCATTTCTGATATTTCATTTCCCAATTGCACAGCCCAGAATGGTTTCCATTGGGGGGCGACAATGGAAAAAGAAGACGCTATAGCAGTCATGAGTCATTTGGCAGGCAAGCTGGAAAATGTGTTGACCATCGAGGATGTCGTTTCTCCATTTGCAGAATTTTTGGCGCATATCCGCTCCAGCATCTCGGAAGAGGATTTCGCTTTCCTGGCGACTATCGGCGCGATGATTTATCTGAAAGGTTTTCGCGAATACGACTCTAGCGTACAAACCGATTGCCTGATGGAGAAATTGCGTAAATGACCGACGGATTTCCGGTAACCGGGAATTGTTGCTAAACAAACGCTCTTGATTGCTGCCAAACACTGTCAGTCTTATAATCGCAGGGTTTTGGTGCTCGCGTACATGTTCATGTATGCAGTTAAACGGGAAACACGAGGCTCTTAGCAAGCGTGTGCTGCCCCCGCAACGGTAAGCAAGCGTCGCCCCTCGGCGACTGGCTGTCTCTCAATACCACTGTGCATGTGCATGGGAAGGTCAGACAGTTCGACTTGCCAGCCCGGATACCGGCCAGGACAGGTGGAAATGCTGCGGACGGGGTTCTTCGCAATGTGCGCCACACATGCATCGTCTGATTGCATTGTGCGCTTCGATTGTCTTGATCCAATCCACGCATTTCTGTTCAATCCAGCCCACGGGGAAGTCGGCTGTTTGCTTTTCCTTTTGAAAATACATCATGACCTCACCCGTTTCCCGGCACGCCGCAATGGCGACCAAGCTGCTTGCGATCGCGCTTGCCGCTGCATTTTCATCGTTTGCTTTTGCGCAAACCAGTCAAGACAACGCGCTGTCGCCCATCGTGGTGACCGCATCGCGTACGCCGCAGTCCGCCAAGGATGTATTGAGCGACAACCTCATCATTACGGCGGAAGAGATCGCGCGCAGCGGTCACACTTCGCTGACCGATCTGCTGCAGCAAAAGCGCGGCATTGAATTGACCCGAACCGGCGGCATCGGCAATACCGCTTCCGTATTCATTCGCGGCGCAGAGAACAGGCAAAGCATCGTGCTGGTCGATGGCGTGCGTATCGGCTCGTCCACGGCGGGCGGCGCCACTTGGGAGACGATCCCGCTGTCGCAAGTCGATCACGTCGAAATCGTCTATGGCCCGTTGAGCAGCTTGTACGGCGCCGATGCGATGGGCGGCGTGATCCAGATTTTTACCAGGCAGGGTGATGGTTCGCCGCGCGCGAACGTGTCGGCCGGCGCCGGCAGCTTTGGCACGCGCAGTGTGCAAGCAGGCGTGGCCGGCGCCACCAGCGGCGACATGAAGTTGCGCTATGCGATTCAGGCTGCGCATGAGGACGCCGATGGTTTCTCCGCGAGCAAACCGGATGCAGGCGCATTTACCTTCAATCCCGACAAAGACGGCTACAAGCGGGACAGTGTCAGCGGCCAATTGGGGTTCGATCTTGCGAAAGGCCATGCGCTGGGCTTCACCTTTTTGCAGAGCCGGTTGAATGCGCAATTCGATGCCGGTCCCGGTTACGACGACCGCACGGTGCAGAAGCTCGAAAATGTCGCCCTGTATTCGAAAAATAAATTTCTGCCTGCATGGACAAGTCACCTCCGGCTGAGCCAATCCGCCGATAAAAGCAGCACCGATGCCGCCGCGTATGGCAAAAGCGATATCGATACCAGGCAAACCAATGTCAGCTGGCAAAACGATATTGCATTCGGTACCGATGTACTGCAACTGGTGCTGGAGCGTCGCGAAGAAAAAGTCGATACGACCCTGACAGGCCTGGCCGGCAAGCGCACCACGAATTCTGCCGCGGCATCGTATCAATTAAGGCAAGGCAATCATCTGGCCAGTGTCGCGATCCGCAACGACAGCAGTTCGCAATTCGGTACGCATGCGACCGGCAACATCGGCTACGG
>CAMLDH010000432.1 GCA_946478765.1 uncultured Oxalobacteraceae bacterium
CTGAAGCTGTCGGCCCTGATGCCGTGCTGCGCGAACTGCTCTTGCATCACCTGCCGATACGTCGGGTGGCTGTCAACGAACAGCACATGCAGGTCGGTCAGCATGCCAGGTTCCGGGATGTCCGGCAGAGCCGACGCGAGCGGCAGGTCCAGCGAGAACCAGAACGTGCTGCCCTGGCCCAACTGGCTGGTCACGCCGATCTCGCCGCCCATCAATTCCATCAGCAGCTTGCAAATCGTCAGCCCCAGACCGGTGCCGCCGTACTGGCGGGTAGTGGAAGGATCGGCTTGCGTGAATTTGTCGAAAATATCGCTGACCTTGTCGGCCGCCAGACCGATGCCGGTATCGCTCACCGATAGGTGCAGATGACAGCGGCCGTGCGGCGCGGCGGCCGCCTTGACTTCCAGCAGCACGTGGCCGTGCGCGGTGAATTTGATGGCGTTGCTGATCAGGTTGCTCATGACCTGGCGAACGCGTGCCGGGTCGCCGATCATCATCTGCGGAAAGCGCGGCGGGTAATGCACGATCAGGTCCAGTCCCTTGCTTTGCGCAGCCAGCGCATGGACATTGGAAACCGTTTCGACCTCGTGCCGCAGATCGAATGGAATAGCTTCGAGATTCAGTTTGCCGGCTTCGATCTTGGAAAAGTCGAGGATGTCGTTGATCACCGCCAGCAGGCCTTCCGCGCTGGCTTGCGCGACATTGGCGAAATCGCGCTGCGCGGCATTCAATGCGGTATCGAGCAGCAGGTCCAGCATGCCGATCACGCCATTCATCGGCGTGCGGATTTCATGACTCATGTTGGCCAGGAAAGTGCCCTTCGCCAGATTTGCCTCGTCGGCCTGGATCTTGGCGCGGACCGCTTCGTTGCGCTCGCTTTCGCGCTCCTTCAGCGCCAGGATGGTGGCGCGCAGCGCGTGGCGGATCGTTTCGACTTCCCGGTCGGCCGGTCCGTCGCCTACCGTCGTCTCGAAGTCGCCCTCGGCAATGCGCGCCAGCGGCTCTTGCAGACTCAGCAAGGGTTGCAGCGCTCTGCGCATTTTCTGAATGAAGGTGGTGAGACCTGCCAGCAATGCCAGCGACAGGATGCCGATGGTAATCAGCACGCCCGGATAGACGCTGCTTCTGGAAGGGGCGAAATCCATGCCGATTTCAATGTAGCCGACGATCTCGCTGGTCTCCTCTTGCGGGCTGTCGCCGAAATCGAACAGGTCGCGCGTTTGCACAATCTTCTTGATCGGCGCGAAGGCCTGGGTGGATTGGCCCAGGCCCAAGGTCCTTTCCACTTGCGTGAGCGGCGCGCCGCTCACGCCAAGCGCCGCCGCCATCGCACCGGTCAGCGGCGGGAAGGGCGGCGCCCCCGGTTTGCGATACTCGGCCAACACGTGCAAGCGCTGCTGGTCGTACACGCGCACCAGGCCGATGTCGGCGATCGGCGTTGCGTAATTTTTTATCCGCTGCAGCGCGCCGCTTTCCGCTGAAAAAAACAGCGGGACACTGAGATCGTCGAATACGGGCAGCAACTGGCGTGCCTGCTTGTCGAGATTTCTTTCGATCAGATAATTGCCGCCGACGAATATGCTGGCCGCGGTCGCCAGATAAAACAACGCGGCGGCGACCCATAGCATGAATGCCATGCGCCGTACCAGGCTGGGCCGGATGCGCGTACCGCCTCCGGCAAATCCTTCGTCAGTAAATTGCATCTTTTTCCGCTTGGCAGAGAGCGTGTTGTGGTCGTTGGCGGCGAACGTGTTGCTCGTCGTTGCGTCGCTCGCGATGCGGTCTCCTCGCTTCTTGCCAACCGAAAAAAACCATCGATTTCCTTTGGCGAAGGATTTTCCGGAGGCGACACCAGGATCACTGGACATCGGCTTGCTCCTTCAATTTGGGCGATATCGTCAAGCCGAAGCGCGCGGCGATGCTGCCGTTGACGACGATCCTGGCGCTCGCCAGCGGCACGACGGCCTCACCCGGCATGCCGGCGTTGCCGGGCCTGGCTTTCTTCAGCCGCTCCAGCACCAGGCGCGTTATCTCATCGATGTCCGAACTGGCGGAGAGGAGCGCGCCTTCTTTGAGTAGCGCCGGAGAAAAAGCCAGCACCTGCAGATTATTCTTGACGCTATACGCCATCAATTCCAGGATTGCGCGCTGGCTCAAGATGCTGCTGTCGGGCGCCAGCCACAGTCCCTGGATTCTTTTTTCGCGCAATTCCTGAACTGCGGACAGCACCGCGCGGTCGGACGGCACCTCGATGCGCTCCAGTTCCAGCCCGTTGCTTTTTGCCGCTGCCTCTGCCTCGTCGATCATGTATTTCGTGTGGCGGCCGGTGATCACGCCAATCCGCCGCAGCCCGGGATCGAGCAGTTTCCACGCGGCGAACTGCTTCGCAAGAGAGGGAATGCCGCTGATGCCTTTCATCCACGGCGTCACCAGGTCGAACGCTTCGAAATTGAGCACCTGGCAAAACACGACCTGCTTTGCGGATAGCTGCTGACGCGCGACCTGGGCTGCCAGCAGACCCACGGCCACGACTTGCTGCGTGGATGAATTCTGGATTGCCTGCGCGATTTCATTTTCGCGGCTGCGATTGCCGCCCAGGTTATGCAGCTCGATTTTTCCGCCATAGGACGCCTGTACTGCCTTGACGACTGCCGCCACCGCGCCTTTGTCGTCGGAAGCCAGCAAGATCATATCGGCACGCGCGGCGCCGGCGATCAGCAGCAGAATGATCAATAAAAAACGCAAGGTCATCGGTCCTTAAACCTGGATTCGGTAGTTGAACAAGTGCGAGTGTGCATTTTTCCAGCCCTCTGGCTAGGCGTGACGACGACGCGGACTGCATTCCGCTAGGAGGAACAACGCCTGTGGCC
>CAMLDH010000433.1 GCA_946478765.1 uncultured Oxalobacteraceae bacterium
CCACCGAGATCTACACTCTTTCCCTACACGACGCTCTTCCGATCTATCCGCTGGCGTCATCCTGTGATGGGCCTGATCACGCCGGACCGCTTCATTCCGCTGGCCGAGGAAATCGGCCTGATCGTGCCGATCGGCGAGTGGGTGTTGCGCGCCGCATGTGCACAGGGAAAAGCATGGCAAGACGCCGGCCTGCCGCATATCCGCGTGGCGGTCAACCTGTCGGCACGGCAGTTCAGACGGGAGGGATTGCTTGACTCGGTGGTGAAGGCGCTGCGCAATGCGGCGTTCGACGCACAATACCTCGAACTCGAACTCACCGAAAGCATGGTGATGAATGGCGCCGAGCAATTCATCGCGAAACTGCACGCGTTGAAGGAGGTCGGCGTGCAGTTGTCGATCGATGATTTCGGCACCGGCTATTCCAGCCTCAGCTATCTCAAGCGCTTTTCGGTCGATCGCCTCAAGATCGATCAATCCTTCATCCGTGATATCGCAATCAACCCGGACGATGCTGCGATTACCCGCTCGGTGATCGCGCTGGGGCACAGCCTGAATCTGAAGGTGATTGCGGAAGGCGTCGAAACCGAAGAGCAACTCGGATTTTTGCGCGTCAATCATTGCGATGAAATGCAGGGCTATTATTTCAGCAAGCCCATATCCGCCGACGAATTCGCGGCATTGCTGCGCACCAGCAGCGGATGTAAGCAGCGTTGATCGCTGTCTGTCATGTGCATCTTGCAGTTGTGGTTGATCCAGCGGGATGAAAACGAGAAAGAAAGTGCTGTTACGTTTTTTTGTCACGCCAGAAATACGAAAGGGCCTAGACTTGTGATCTAGACCCTTGGTATTCGTGGTAGGCCGTGCGGGATTCGAACCTGCGACCAACGGATTAAAAGTCCGCTGCTCTACCAGCTGAGCTAACGACCCCCGAAAGACAGCTATTATAGGAATGTCTGGCGTTCCTGTCAAATGGGATAAGGCAATTATTTAATGTATTGCGCTTACTTGAGTGATGCCAGACGTTCCTTCGCAGTCTGCGCAGCCGGTGCGTCCGGATATTGCGCCACCAGATTCTCCAATGCTTTTCTGGCCGACGATTTATCCTTGAGTTCGGTATAGCAGCTGGCGATATTCAGCAGTGCATCGGCGGCTTTCGGGCTGTCCGGATAATTTTTCACGACAGCCTGTTGCGCCGCAATCGCATTGCGATAGTCGCGTTGTGCGTAGTAGGTATTGCCGAGCCAGTATTGCGCAGCGGCGGCATAGCCGGACTGCGGAAAACGCCGCAGGAAATCAAAGAACGACGCGCCGGCATTCTTGTAGTCGCCTGTCTTGAAGGTCGCCAGCGCAGCGTCGTACGCTTTTTGCTCGCCGGGTTCGACCGTCGCTTCTTTGCCATCGACCGTCATTTTTTGCGGCTCGATCTTGCGCAAGCGATTATCCAGGTCGACGTAAAAATCCTTTTGCCGCTGCTGTGCATTGGCCAGTTCATTGGTCAGCACTTCCACCTGGCCCCGTAATTTGGCAATCTCCTGGCGCAGCTGTTCATTTGAATTGACGAGATCGAGCGCACCGTTCTTGTCGGCCTTGGTGTCGAGCTGCGTATGTGTGTCGTGTTGCAGCGCATCGATTTTGGCGCGGATATCGAGAATCGCCTTGCGCGCGTCCTCGTCGTCAAACAGGCCCGCATGCGCCGCCAGCGGAGCAAAAGAAAATGCGGCCATGAAGGCCGCAGCAATGCTCGATTTAATAGTCGTATTCATGCTTATTGATACACGAGATCGGAACGGCGGTTTTCGGCCCATGATGCCTCATCGCTGCCGGTTGCTTTCGGCTTTTCCTTGCCGAAGGAGACCGCTTCCATTTGCGACTCAGGTACGCCCAGCGCCGACAGCGATTTACGCACGGCTTCGGCACGCTTCTGGCCTAATGCCAGGTTGTACTCGCGGCCGCCGCGCTCGTCGGTATTGCCCTGAATGATGACCTTGCGAGTCTTGGTGGCGCTCAGGTATTGTCCATGCGCACCGACGACCGGCTTGAATTCGTCCTTGACGACATAGCTGTCCAGATCGAAATAGACGCTGCGTTTGGCCAGGATGCCGTTCTTGTCATTCAGCGGATCGCTCGAACCGGTCGTGACCGGTTCGACGGTACGCTGATCCTTGCTGCTGCTGGCAGCGGGGGCCGCGCGCTCTTCAACCGGCGGCTTCTCGTCGAGCTTGACGGACGAGCAGGCGGTCAGCAATACGGCGCTGGATGCGAGGATGGCAAAGGTGGTGGATGGACGCATAAACGAACGCATGTAATTCTCCTTGTTATAAAGTCGGTTGCATTATTTCATAAACGGCCCCCAGGTGGGCTCCCTGATATCACCTGCCTGGGTAGTCAACGATTGTTTTACCCGGCCATCCACCGACACCACCGCAAGCGAACCGCGACGGCCCGACTCGGTGGCGTACATGATGTACCTGCCGTTGGGTGAAAAACTGGGCGACTCGTCTTTGATCGTCTCGGACAGCCGTTGTTCCTGGCCATTGGTCAAGTCGAGCGCGTAGAGCTGGAAGCGTCCGCTGCGATCCTGCGAGATATACGCCAGGGTCTTGCCATCCGGTGCAATGCGCGGGCTGATGTTATAGCCGCCTTTGAACGTCACGCGTTGCACATCGCCGCCAGTCACGCTTATCTTGTAGATTTGCGGACCGCCGCTGCGGTCGCTGGTGAAGTAGATGTTTTGGCCATCGGCGGAGAACTGCGGCTCGGTATCGATGCCGTTACTGTTGGTCAGGCGCCGCAAATTGCTGCCGTCGGCATTGACTATATACACCTGCGTCAAGCCGTCGCGCGACAACGCGACCGCCAGCTTGCGGCC
>CAMLDH010000434.1 GCA_946478765.1 uncultured Oxalobacteraceae bacterium
GATCGGGCGTCAGATGCAGATGCCGCACGATGTGCAGCATCTCCCCGTGCGTCCAACCGGGGTCACCCACAATTCGCAGTTGCCGCCAGCGTTGGCCGCAGTCCTCGGCCAGCAGGCAGCTTGAGGTCACGCGACAACTACGCTGACAAACACCGTGCGTTTTGTCAGGCATGCCTGGCCGGTTACAATGGCAAGCCTCAATCCACCGGTCTCATCCCATGCCAGATTCCATCCGTCTAGCCAAGCGCGTCGCCGAGCTAGCTTCCTGTTCGCGCCGCGAAGCTGATCAATATATCGAAGGCGGCTGGGTCAAGGTCGACGGGCTGGTGATCGAAGAGCCCGGATTCCGCGTGCTGCCGTCGCACACCATCGAACTGATGCCGGATGCCAGCCTGGAACCGGTAGAACCGGTCACCATCCTGCTGCACAAGCCGCCCGGCTGCGACGCCGGCACCGGTGCGCAGGCCGCGCAGCAATGCATTACGGCGGCCACGCATGCCGACGACGACCGCTCCGGCATCCGTTTTCTAAAGCGTCATCTCGCCAATCTCACCTTGACCAACCCGTTGGATGCCGATGCCGGCGGCTTGCTGGTTTTTACGCAGGACTGGCGTGTGGCGCGCAAGCTGATCGATGACGCGGCCAGAATCGAGCATGAATACATTGTCGAAATAGCAGGCGAATTGATACCGGACGGCCTCAAGCTGCTCAATCACGGCTTGCATTTCAATGGCCTGGCACTGCCGCCGGTCAAGGTGAGCTGGCAAAACGAAACGCGCTTGCGTTTCGCACTCAAGAACCCGCAACCGGGTCAGATCGCGCACATGTGCGGCATGGTCGGGTTAACGATCGTCAGCATGAAGCGCATTCGCATCGGTCGCGTACCGATGGCGGGTTTGCCGGCCGGGCAGTGGCGATATTTGCTTGGGTATGAGCGGTTTTAGACGCGTGTTATTCGACACTTTCCCACGCATTTGCCATTTTTCGCGCCAATAGCGCGCGATAGGAGCGTCCGGAGAACCAGCATGCCAATGCAATGGAGGTAAAGGCCAATTGTCCCGCCGCGAGCCAGAGCACGGAATGCGACAGGATCGGCGCGATGACGCCCGCCACCAATGCGCCCAGCATGGTCAGGGTGAACGATTGGCATGACGCGACGATGCCGCGAATCGCGGGAAAAAGATCGAGCATCATCAGCGTCGCACCCGGCGCCACCATTGACATGCCGAAGGTATAAAAAAACAGCGGAACGATCGACCACGGCAGCATTGGCGGAAAGAACGCGTGATACAGAACGTTTGATGCGGCCGCGGCGATCAGGAAGACGAAGCCGATGCGGACTTGTTTCGGAATCGAAATTTTTCCGGCCAGCCGGTTGGCAGCGAGCGCGCCGAAAAAAATGCCGGAAACGAAAGGGATGAAGAGCCAGCCGAATTGATCGGGTCCCAGCTTGAGATGCTGCGTGACGAATACCGGCGCGGCCGATACATACAAGAACAAGCCGGCAAAATTAAATGCAACCGTGCCGGCTTTCAGGTGGAATAGCGAAGAGCGGAACACTTGCTGATAGCTCGTGGCCAGGAATTCTGGACTGAAAGCTTGGCGCTTGGACGGCGGCAACGTCTCTGGCAGGCGTTGGTAGCAAAACCATGCCAACAGTACCGTATAGATGAACAGGAATAGAAAGATCGATCGCCAATCCAGCAACTTGACGATCCATCCGCCCAGAATCGGCGCGATCGCCGGTGCGATTGAAAAAATCATCGTCACCAGCGACAGCAAGCGCTCGGCCGCCGCGCCGGCATAGGCATCGCGAATGATGGCGCGGCCGATGACGACGCCGGCGCCTGCCGAAACGCCCTGCAGCATCCGGAATGCCCAAAGATATTCAACGCTGTGCGCAGCGGCGCAGCCGAGGGTGGCGACCGCAAATACCGCAAGTGAACCCAGAATGATGTTGCGGCGACCGAACGCATCGGACAGTGCGCCGTGCCACAGGATCATCAAGGCAAACGAGAGCATGTAGGCAGTCAACGTCTGCTGCACTTCGATGGCGCTTGCGTGCAGGCTTGCCTGTATGTTGGGAAAGGCGGGAAGGTAGCTGTCGATGGAAAACGGCCCGAGCATTGCAAGGCCGGCCAGCATGAGGGCAAGTGTCGTGGTATTCAGCGGCCGGCTTGGTCCGGCATCGGGTTGCGTCGCGACTTCAGGAGCGGATGACATTGACAGCGTTTCTTTCTGTTCTTTTTTGAATGTTTCAAACGGTCAAATCGGGCGAGAATATCCTGCCGCGGCTTTCTTGTGAGCGTCGGTAATGGTCCATAGGTACAAGAATTTGTTATCGTCGATTTTCTCGACCTTTTCCGCCGGCCATTCCGGGCCCATGTCGAAATCGTGCGACACCACGCGGGCGCCTGGACGGAGCTGACGCCAAAGCAAGGGGCGCAATTTGCGGTTAATGCCGGGCAGCAGGTACAGCGTGACTACGCTGGCGTCGCGAATGTCGCTCTTGAACAGATCGGCGACCGTGAATCTGACTTTTTCGGTAACGCCTGCACTATGCGCATTCGCATTCGCCGCAGCGATGCGCCGCGGATTCAAATCGATGCCGATGCCGTGGGCGGCGCGCTGTTGTGCCGCAGTGATGACGATACCACCTTCGCCGCAGCCGAGGTCAACTAGAACGTCATTTTCACGCACTTGGGCAAGATCGAGCATTCTGTCGATGACGGCTTGCGGCGTGGCGACATGAGGAACGCAAAGTCCGCGCGTCGGCTCGAGATTGCCAAAAAGCGGTCCGACTGCCAATGTGAAGCACAAGGCAATGAAACACGTCACGAAGGTCGACGCCATTGCGCTACC
>CAMLDH010000435.1 GCA_946478765.1 uncultured Oxalobacteraceae bacterium
CTGGAGGATCTCGTCGGGCACCGCCTCGGCGCTGAGCGCGCGGGCCAGGCTGGTGGCGCGCTCGGCGGACCGCCGCACCGCGCGGCGATTGGCGACCAGACGGGGCCGCACCGCCAGGGTGCGCGGCCGGGTCGGCGCCATCAGCGCACGCCCCGCGAGCGGGCGGTGATCGGGAACTGGACGCTTCCGGCATCGTCGAGGCAAGAGCACTAGCCCATGGCAACAAGATCCCGCTACCGAGCGCCGCCAGCAGATCCCTTCTCCTATTTCTAATAGTCATACAGGTGCTCCAATGTGACCTTATTGCCTTGAAAGTTGCTCATCGCCTGATGCAGATTCCGGACATCGATCTCCAGCCCGACGCGTTTGCTCTTGTCGTCTGTGAGTATGGTTTTTTCATACAACTCTTTTCCCGCCGCGCTATCGGGATGCCATTCGCGATTGGCCAGGACTGTTGCGAGAATTTTTCTGTTTCCGGCAATTTCCACGTAGGTCGCACCCGACGCAAAGAGATCGCTGCAAGCCTGCATGAATTTCTCATAGCGCGGTAGCGACACGACTGCGTACCCATGTTCAAAGCGCCGCATGATCTTGATCCCGCTACGGGCAATGGCGTCGCTGTCAGGCACATTGCGGACGATCGCATACACCTGCTCTTCTGCGTCGCCGTACGCAGATTTTGTCGCAAGCTTGATGAGCCCGCCATACACTGTCTTGATAGCGTATTCAGCGCTCAGTGCGGCCTTTCTTTCATACTTGCGAATCATGTTGTTTCCCGTTGCCGCAGGCGCCGACCAGATGCCCTTGAGTCTGTCCAAAAAATTGTATTCGTACCAGGGATGCACGCGAATAAATTTCACGTAGTCCTTGGCCGTTTCAATGGCATATTTGTCTTCGTCGGTCTTTTCATCGCCACTGACCGTGAACTCGCTTAAGCGCCCAATGGTGTTTTCATAGATGCCCTTGATCAAATTTTCTGCGGTGAAGCTGGCCCCGATAACCGACACCATGACGTGATAGCCGACATTGAGGGGATATGGGCTGGATGCCTTGGCCGCATCTCCGTAATATTCCCAGAACTGCCCCACCGATCCAAAATAGGGATAAGCGCTGGGCGCATGCTTGTCGATATAGTTGGCATATTCATCCGGGCTGTACACGAGAAACCACTCCGGCATGGTCAGAAAGGTTTGCCCTTCGTCCTGACGATAATCCTTGAGTGTCGCCACGAAATCGCGGACTGAATTCGGCGCATCGCTCGCGGCAACGGGCTCGGTTCCAGCGTAATAAGCATCCCACAGCTTGTTTCTGAATTTATTGGTCGGGTCAACAGCCTTTTTCAACGCAAAGAACTTTTCCCAGCCCGGATAGGCTGCCTTGAATTGCGCCTCCGTTGCATGAATCTGATACGGTAAATAGTATCGACCGCCAGAGGAAACGGCGGCATTGATGAGCTGTCGCGTCCATACGCCAACATGCTCCCGATCTTCAGTCGTAGTGCCTTGCTTGTAATACAGCACGAAGGCGAACACTTCCTGTTTCGCCCACGCGAGGTAACTGCCTGGATCCTTCCCTGCATGTCTAATCGACACATTGATGACGTTGACCTTATTGTCGTTCAGGACTTTCGCCATCTTTGGCATGAAATCGTCAATGCGATCAACAGGAACAAAATACTCCTGCAGCACATAGGTCGAATCCTTTCTGGACGCGGGCTCCAGTTCCATGACCGTGTAGCTCGCTTCATAATTGCGCCACGTGACGCGTTCGCCGGAAAATAGAATCGGGTCGAGGACGTGCTGGCGAAATGTCTTGCCTCCCGGCGCTTCAGAAATCACGCCAAACATCATGCGATCCAGCCAATAGCTTTGGTCTGCCGGAATCAGTCGATCCTGTACGGTGAGCGGTCGCTCAGTGTTCTCATAGGAAGTAACCCTGACCGTGTCATACGCATTGGGGTAGATGTCCGCATTATGGAAGATTACTTTCGGATTGCCTCTCACTTCCCGAACGAAGTAATCCTTGTATTGGGAAAGTGGCATCACCTCTGTCACGCGCCGGACCTTCACGTTATCGTCCAACGAAAGCGTCGCATCGGTTACAACACCAATGCCGCCGTAACCGCCAATAGCGCCGTAGAACAACTCAGGTCTGTCTGTCGGGGAAACATGCAGGTAGGCGCCATCGGCCAGGACGATTCCGATTTGCTTGACCGATAAGATCAACGGTCCCATGCCGATGTACCGGCCATGCGCATTGACACTCAGCGATCCTCCAACGGTAAAGTTGGCATACGTCTGCATGATCTTGACAGATAAATTATAGGGATCAATGTACTGCTGGATCTGGCGCCACGTTGCGCCTGTTTGCACAGTAACTTCCTTCTGCCCTTGCGAAAATGAAAGAATCTTATTGAATTCGCGCATATCGAGTTGCACAGCGTTTTCAGTGGCAGTTTGCCCTCCCATGCTGAACCGACCGCCGCCAATGGAAACCGGACCTTTTGCATTTTTGACCGCATCAATAATTTCATCGACTGTATGCGGCTTGACGACGCCCCCCACAACAACAGGATTGAGTTGCGTCACGTCATTGACGATCAGCTTGTTGTCTGGCGAGGTTTGTGCCTCGACGGTCTGAACCGCTAAGCCAAGAAATAGCAGGAACAATAGATGGCGCATACATGTATCAAGACGGCTCAACGTTTTTAGGCAGAATTGATCCATGAGGTAGTCGTAATTCTTGGAAAATAGATGCATGCTGATATTGTATTTTGGGTGACAGGAATGAACTATCGAAACGACCGACGATCGGTTTATGCTGAAATAAAATGACGTAAAACTGTGCATTT
>CAMLDH010000436.1 GCA_946478765.1 uncultured Oxalobacteraceae bacterium
ACTATCTGCTGGCGGCGCTCGACCTCAAGCAGGACGGCATGGGCGCCATCGTGCAGGCCGATGAAGCGCAATCCGCGTACCGCCCTATTTTTACGCGCACCTTTGCGATCAGCCTGGGCGTGACCGTGTTCTGTTTGCTGTTCGGTTATCCGCTCGCGTACTGGCTGTCGACGCTGCCGGAACGGCGCGCCAATCTGGTGATGATCCTGGTCTTGATTCCATTCTGGACCTCGATCCTGGTGCGCGTCGCCGCATGGATGGTGTTGCTGCAGTCGGAAGGTCTGGTCAACAAGACGCTGATGTCGCTGCATGTGATTGCCGCGCCGCTGGAATTGATCTTCAACCGCACCGGCACCTATATCTCGATGACGCACATCCTGCTGCCGTTCATGATCCTGCCCTTGTACAGCGTGATGAAATCGATTCCGCCCACGTATCTGCGCGCCGCGATATCGCTCGGCAGCCATCCGTTCGCCGCGTTCTGGCGCGTGTATGTGCCGCAGACTTATCCCGGCATCGGCGCCGGTGCGTTGCTGGTGTTCATCCTGGCGCTCGGCTACTACATCACGCCGGCATTGCTGGGCGGCGCCAACGAACAAATGGTCAGCTACTACGTGGCCTACTTCATCAACGTGACGATCAACTGGGGCATGGCGTGCGCGCTCGGCGCTCTGCTGTTTGCCGCGACGCTGGCGCTGTACATGGTGTACCGGCGCTTCGCCAAAATCGACGTGAGCATGGGGTAAGCGATGGGAAAACGGTTGCCGACATTTTCGCCGCATCAATCCTTGATTGAACGCGCCTGGTTTTTCATGTTGCGCGGCCTGAATGTGCTGACGCTGGTGTTTCTCGTGCTGCCGATCCTGGTGATCGTGCCGCTGTCGTTTTCCGACAGTTCCTTCCTGTCGTATCCGATGCCGGGCGTGTCGCTGCGCTGGTACCAGAACCTGTTCCAGTCCGACGAATGGATGCGGGCCGCGCAGAACAGTTTCATCATCGCGCCGGCCGCCACCGCGATTGCGACCGTGCTCGGCACCTTGGCCGCCGTCGGCCTGAACAAGGCCGATTTCCGCGGCAAGGGTCTGGTGATGGCGCTGCTGATTTCACCGATGGTGGTGCCGGTGGTGGTGGTCGGCGTCGGCGTGTATTTTTTCTTTGCGCAAATCGGCTTGTCCGAAACCTACATCGGCCTGATCCTGGCGCATGCGGCATTGGGCGCGCCGTTCGTGGTGACGACCGTGTTGGCCACGTTGCAAGGATTCAACCATAACCTGGTGCGCGCCAGCCTGAGTCTGGGCGCCAGTCCCTTGCGTACCTTTTTCCGGATTACCTTGCCGGTGATCGCGCCGGGCTTGATTTCCGGCGCGCTGTTCGCATTTGCTACTTCATTCGATGAAGTCGTCATTACCCTGTTCCTGGCCGGCCCGGGACAATCGACCTTGCCGCGCCAGATGTTTTCCGGCATCCGTGAAAACATCAGCCCGACCATTGCCGCGCTGGCGACGATCTTGATCGTGTTTTCCACCAGCTTGCTGCTGGTGCTCGAATGGTTGCGCGGCCGCAGCAAGGCTGCCGCCAAAATTTAAGGCAGTTCGTCAATCGGCGTAGGGGTGTAGCAGGGGTTGCAGACGGCATGCCGTCTGCCTGCGGAACGACACAGGCTTGCAAGCCTGTGTGCGCCCTGCAAGGGCGCCCCGCGCACCGAAACGTTCGGTCACGAACCGGTGCGCGGGGCGCACCCTACGCTCGGCGGACTTCCGCTTTGTTTACTTACTGGATGGAGTAATCTCATGCTGCAACTAAAAGACCCCTCGCTGCTGCGCCAGCAAGCGTATTTGAATGGCCAATGGTGCGATGCCGACAATGGCGCGACATTGGGTGTCACCAATCCCGCCACCGGCGAAATGCTCGGCGCCGTGCCGCAGATGGGCGCGGCGGAAACGCGGCGCGCGATCGCGGCCGCCGATCAGGCGTGGCGCGGCTGGCGCGCCAGGACCGCGAAAGAGCGCAGCGCGATCCTGCGCAAATGGCATGACTTGATGCTGGCCAATGCCGACGATCTCGCGTTGATCATGACCGCCGAACAAGGCAAGCCGCTGACCGAATCCAAAGGCGAAATCGCGTATGCGGCATCGTTCATCGAATGGTTTGCCGAAGAGGGCAAGCGCGTCAACGGCGACACGCTGCAGTCGCCTTGGGCCGATCGCCGCATCGTGGTGGTGAAGGAGCCGATCGGCGTATGCGCGGCGATCACGCCGTGGAATTTCCCGGCCGCGATGATCACGCGCAAGGTCGGCCCGGCACTGGCCGCCGGCTGCCCGATGGTGGTCAAGCCGGCCGAAGCGACGCCGTATTCTGCGTTGGCACTGGCGGTGCTGGCCGAGCGCGCCGACGTGCCGGCCGGCGTCTTCAGTGTGCTGACCGGCGACGCGCGCGCAATCGGCGGCGAGATGACGTCGAATCCGACGGTGCGCAAGTTGAGCTTTACCGGCTCCACCGAAGTCGGCCGCCTGCTGATGCAGCAATGCGCGCCGACAGTCAAGAAACTGTCGCTGGAACTCGGCGGCAATGCACCCTTCATCGTGTTCGACGATGCCGATCTGGATGCGGCGGTGGAAGGCGCGATCGTTTCAAAATATCGCAATGCCGGTCAGACGTGCGTGTGCGCCAACCGGCTGTATGTGCAGGACGGCGTGTATGACGCATTCGCGCACAAGCTGGTGGCCGCGGTGCAAAAGCTGAAGGTCGGCAATGGGATCGAGCCGGGCGTCACGCAAGGGCCGCTGATCGACAGCGATGCGATTCAAAAAGTGGAACAGCATGTAGCC
>CAMLDH010000437.1 GCA_946478765.1 uncultured Oxalobacteraceae bacterium
CGACCACCGAGATCTACACTCTTTCCCTACACGACGCTCTTCCGATCTGTCAATTACGCGCCGCCCACCTTTGTCGGCGCCGACACTGGCGTGAATGCCGGCGCCGCCCAGGCAGAAGCGCCGCCGCCGGAAAATCCGCTCGATCCATTGAAGGACGTGATCCGGGAATTGCGCGCGAGCGGCGGCACTGCTGCGGCGCCAGCGGTGGTGGACGACTATGGCATCAAGGATCCGCTGGCGCAGGAAATGGCGGAGATCCGTGCCGAGCTGAGCAAGAAGGGCGCGCAAGCAGCGACGGAACGCAAGGCGACCTTGCCGTTCGGCGCCGACAAATGGGGCCATGACATCATCAAGAAGACGATCAAGGGCGCCGAGACCTCGATCATCGTGGGCTTGGTCGCGGCGCTGCTGGCGACCTTCCTGGGCACGCTGTTCGGCGCGTTGTCGGGTTACTACGGCAAATGGGTCGACGACTTTTTCAACTGGTTTTACAGCATCTTCACCTCGGTGCCTTACCTGCTGCTGATCCTGGCGGTGGCGGCGGTCCTGCAGCAAAAAGGCGTGACCACGATCGTGCTGATCCTGGGCCTGACCGGCTGGACCGGCACCTATCGCCTGATCCGCGCCGAATACATGAAGCACAAGGCGCGTGAATACGTGTGGGCGGCGGACGCGATCGGCGCCTCCCACTGGCGCAAGATGTTTTCGCATATCTTCCCCAACGTCAGCCATGTGGCGTTGGTGCAGCTATCGATCCTGGTGGTCGGCTTCATCAAGTCCGAAGTGATCCTGAGCTTCCTTGGTTTTGGCGTGCCGGTCGGCGTGGTGTCGTGGGGCAGCATGTTGAATGAAGCGCAAAACGAACTGATTCTTGGCAAGTGGTGGCAGTTGACCGCCGCGAGTATCGCGATGGCGGTATTGGTGACGGCATTCTCGATGTTTACCGATGCGTTGCGCGATGCACTTGATCCGAAACTAAAATAATTCGCCGGAGCGTGCCTTGGCCGCTCCTACAACAAGTCAGGAAGAAATGCCATGAATCAGAAACCCCTCTTGCAAGTACAACATCTGCGCGTGAGTTTTCGCACCGATAAAAAACATTTCATCGAAGCGGTCAAAGGCATTTCCTTCGATATCCCGCGCAATGCCACCGTCGCGCTGGTCGGCGAATCGGGCAGCGGCAAGTCGGTCAGCGCGCTGGCGGTGATGGGATTGCTGGCGAGCGATACGTCGATGGTCGATCCGGCTGGTCGCGTCGAATTCGAAGGGCGCAATCTGCTGGCGCTGTCGATCGCCGAGCGGCGCGATTTGTGCGGCAAGGAAATCTCGATGATTTTCCAGGAGCCGATGACGTCGTTGAATCCGGTGTTTACGGTCGGCTTCCAAATCGGCGAAGTGCTGCGCCTGCACATGGGCATGAATGCGAAGCAGGCGCGCGCACGCGCGATCGCGCTGCTGGAAGAAGTCGGCATTCCCGATGCCGCCGCCAGGATCGATGCGTATCCGAGCCAGATGTCCGGCGGCCAGCAGCAGCGCGTGATGATCGCGATGGCGATTGCGTGCGAGCCGAAACTGCTGATCGCGGACGAGCCGACCACGGCGCTGGATGTGACGATTCAAAAGCAGATCATCGATCTGATCGACGCGCTGCAGAAAAAGCGCAACATGTCGGTGCTGTTCATCACGCACGATCTGGCGCTGGTCGGCGAGATCGCGGACCACGTGATCGTGATGCGCAACGGCGAGATCAGGGAGGCCGGCGAGATTCACCAGATTTTCGACGCGCCGCAGGATGCGTACACCAAGGCGCTGCTGCGCTGCCGTCCGTCGCTCGATACGCGCCCGATGCGTTTGCCGGTCATCGACGATTACATGCATGGCCACGCGGAGCCGGAGGCGACGCATCAGGAACGCAGCCGCGGCCTCACCGGCCAGGAAGGCATCGTGCTGGAGGTGCGTAACCTCGGCAAGAGTTTCTATACACGCGAAGGCTTGTTTGGCCGCAAGGAATTCAAGGCGGTCAAGGATGTCTCATTCAAGCTGGCGCGCGGCAAGACGCTGGGAGTGGTTGGCGAATCCGGTTCCGGCAAGACGACGGTGGGCTTGACCCTGTTGCGCCTGCATCAGGCAACCACGGGGCAGGCGCTATTCGAAGGCAAGGATATTCTGTCGATGTCGGAAAAAGAATTCATGTCCTACAAGCGTCGCATCCAGATTATTTTCCAGAATCCGTATGCATCGCTCAATCCGCGCTTCACCATCGGCCAGATTCTGCTGGAGCCGATGCGCATTCACCATATCGGCGCCAATGACGGCGAGCGTTCGGAAATGGCGTTTCAATTGCTCAAGAAGGTCGGTTTGCCGGTGGCGGCATTTCACCGTTATCCGCATGAATTTTCCGGCGGACAGCGGCAGCGGATTGCGATTGCGCGCTGCCTGACGCTGAAGCCGGAAGTGCTGGTGTGCGATGAATCGGTGTCGGCGCTGGATGTGTCGGTGCAGGCGCAAGTGTTGAATCTGCTGCAGGATTTGCAGGAAGAATTCGGCATGAGCTACATCTTCATTTCGCATGACCTGGCGGTGGTGAAATACATCGCCGATCAGGTGATGGTGATGCGCCAGGGCGAAGTCGTGGAGATGGCCAATTCGGACGAGCTGTATCGCAATCCGACGCATCCGTATACACGCACGCTGCTGGGCGCGATTCCGCGTGGATTGAAGCATTGAGCAGGAGCGGGCCTCCCTTGCAGGGCGCGTTGCGCTTGCAAGCGCAACCGTTCCGCAGGCGTGCGGCAGGCCGCACGAATTCCCTGCTCCACCCCGCGAT
>CAMLDH010000438.1 GCA_946478765.1 uncultured Oxalobacteraceae bacterium
AGCGGCATGCCGCTTGCCAGTGAGCGACAACGCGGCAGTGCGCCCGGTACGGCCAGCAAAATTGCCTAACTTATTGCTGCGCGGGCCCTTATGCTGCGTAAAAAAAAGCGGACCATCGATAGGTCCGCTTTCATCAGTTACGGGTGGACTTGTACAGTCCCGCCCATCACTTCCCCGACAATGCCAGCAGCATCTCGTTCAAGCGCTTCACAAACCCCGCCGGATCGGCGAGCGTGCCGCCTTCCGCCAGCGCTGCCTGATCGAACAGGATATTCGACCAGTCGCCGAATTTCGCTTCTTCGTATTTCAGGCGCTGCACCAGCGGATGATCCGGATTGATTTCCAGGATCGGTTTCGATTCCGGCGCATTCTGGCCGGCCGCTTTCAGCATGCGCATCAGGTTGCCGGACAGTTCATGCTCGTCGGCCACCAGACAGGCCGGTGAATCGGTCAGGCGGAACGTCACGCGCACGTCTTTCGCCTTGTCGGCCAGCGCGGTCTTCATCTTCTCGACCAGTTCCTTGTAACTGACTTCGGTTTCTTCGTGCTGCTTCTTCTCGGCTTCGTCTTCCAGCTTGCCGAGGTCGAGATCGCCCTTGGCTACCGATACCAGTTCCTTGCCGTCGAAGTCTTGCATGAAGGACAGCATCCACTCGTCGACGCGGTCGGTCAAGAGCAGCACTTCCACGCCTTTCTTGCGGAAGATTTCGAGATGCGGACTGTTTTTTGCAGCGGAGAACGAGTCCGCCGTCACGTAATAAATCTTGTCCTGGCCTTCTTTCATGCGGCTCACATAATCGGCAAACGACACGGTTTGTGCGTCGTTGTCATTGTGCGTCGAGGCAAAGCGCAACAGCTTGGCGATGCGCTCCTTGTTGGTCGCATCTTCGCCGATGCCTTCCTTCAGCACCTGGCCGAATTCCTTCCAGAAGGTTGCGTACTTGTCTTTCTGTTCCTGCTCGTCCGCATTCGCCAGTTCTTCCAGCATCGACAGGATGCGCTTGGTCGAACCTTCGCGGATTACCTTGACGTCACGCGACTCCTGCAGCAGTTCGCGCGATACATTGAGCGGCAGATCGTTGGAATCGATCACGCCTTTGACGAAGCGCAGGTACACCGGCATCAATTGTTCCGCATCGTCCATGATGAAGACGCGTTTCACATACAGCTTGATGCCGCCGCGCTTGTTGCGGTCCCACAGGTCGAACGGCGCGTGCGCCGGAATGTACAGCAGTTGCGTATATTCGCTGCGGCCTTCGACGCGGTTATGCGTGAAGGCTAATGGCGGCTCAAAATCATGCGCGACGTGTTTGTAGAATTCATTATATTGATCGGGCGTGATGTCGGACTTGCTACGCGCCCACAGTGCACTGGCCTGGTTGACGGTTTCGAATTCGTCCTTGACCACCGTTTCTTTCTTCTCTTGGTCCCATTCCTCTTTCTGCATCAGGATCGGCAGCGAGATATGGTCCGAATATTTGCGGATGATGGATTTCAGTTTCCAGGATGACAGGAAATCGTCTTCGCCTTCGCGCAGATGCAGCGTGATGTCGGTGCCGCGCGAAGATTTGTCGATTGCCTCGACGCTGAAGTCGCCTTCGCCGGCGGACTCCCAGCGCACGCCGGCGGTTGCTTCGGTGCCGGCACGGCGGGTGTCGACGGTGATCTTGTCGGCCACGATGAAGGCGGAATAAAAGCCGACGCCGAACTGGCCGATCAATGCCGCGTCTTTTTGCTGGTCGCCCGACAGCTTGGAAAAGAATTCCTTGGTGCCCGATTTGGCGATCGTGCCGAGGTGTTCAATCGCCTCGTCGCGGCTCATGCCGATGCCGTTGTCCGAGATCGTGATGGTGCGTGCCGCCTTGTCGAACGTGACCCGGATTTTCAACTCATGATCGTTCTCGAACAGCGCGGCATGGTTGATCGCTTCAAAGCGCAGCTTGTCGGCCGCGTCGGACGCGTTGGAAATCAATTCGCGCAAGAAAATTTCCTTGTTGGAATACAAGGAATGGATCATTAACTGCAACAGTTGTTTAACTTCTGCCTGGAAACCAAGGGTTTGCTTTTCGGATACCGCCATTTTGACCTCTACAGTTAATTGAAAATATGCGTTAAACGCTTCTGCCGGCGCACATTATTGCGCGACACGGCAGGTGTGGTGTGACAACGTTTGAAAATGGGGATGAAAAAAACGATTTCAAGCCTTGCCCAACTCCCGTTCAAGGAAGCGCAGGACCCCCGGATCGGACATCGTCGCGACGTTGATGCGTGTCCTGGTCGACGGTAGCTGGTTCGGCGAAAACAGGCTGCCCGGCGCGAACAGGTAACCCTGGTCCATCGCTTTCTCGGTCAGCATCGTGGTGTCGCAGCCGGTATCGGCCCACACGAACATGCCGGCGGGTGCCGTGACCGCCATTTTCATGCCGACCCGTTCCAGTTGACGGATGGTCTTGTCGCGTATCCCGTCGAGCTTTGCGCGCAAGCGGTCCGCATGTTTGCGGTAATGGCCTTCCGACAGGATTTTATAGACGACCCGTTCGCCGATTTCGGAGGTGGTCAGCGTGGCCAGCATTTTGTAATCGGACAGGCGCTTGGCCAGTTCGAGCGAGGTTGCGATAAAGCCGACCCGCAGGTTGGCCGCGAGCGTCTTGGAAAATCCGCCAAGATAAATCACCCGGTTCAGCTGATCGAGCGACGCGATGCGTGTGGCCGCCTGCACTGCCGCGCCCGGATGCATATCGCAGTAAATATCGTCTTCGGCGATCATGAAATCATGCTGTTCCGCGATTTTCAAGACCTGGAACGCCT
>CAMLDH010000439.1 GCA_946478765.1 uncultured Oxalobacteraceae bacterium
AGCGCAGCGAAACCCGTCAGCGTCATGGCTACCATCGATTGATGGGTTTCGCTGCGCTCTATCCATCCTACGGAGCTGCCGAATCTAGGATAATACGGCTGATGGAACAACAAATTCTTGAAATCGGCAGCGCCGAATGGCAAATCAGTAACGTCAGCGCTACGTGGATTGCCGCGCTGGAAGCGGGCAAGGTTTTATATTTTCCGCATCTGGCGTTTATGCCGACTGCAGATGAGCAACGCTTTTTCACGCCTGAAATTCGCGATCCGAAGACACGCAATATCAGCCTCGATGCGAGCGGCCGCTTGAAAGGCGCGCTGGGCGACGCGGCTGCGCACACTAAATTGGCGGCAATGATCGGACGCTTTCGCACGCAGGCACAGACCCTGATCGATTCGCTGCTGCCGCGCTACACCAGCGCCTTGCGTCTGGCACCGACCAGCTACCGGCCGTCACAGGTGGAAACACGCGCGCAATCGTGGCGCGCCGACGACCGGCGCTTGCACGTCGATGCCTTTCCGTCGCGCCCCAATTACGGCGAGCGCATCCTGCGCGTGTTCACCAACGTCAATCCCGCCGGTGTGCCTCGCGTATGGCGCGTGGGCGAGCCGTTCGAAATGGTCGCGCAGCGTTTTCTGGCGCGCGCCAAACCGTATTCCGCGTGGCAGGCGAAAGCGCTCAGCGCATTGCGCATCACCAAATCCTTGCGCAGCGAATACGATCACTTGATGCTGCAACTGCATGACGGCATGAAATCCGACCTCGACTATCAGCGCGATGCGTCGCAGGTGACGATGCCGTTCCCATCGGGTTCGGTGTGGGTTTGTTTTTCCGACCAGACCTCGCATGCGGTGATGTCCGGGCAATACATGATGGAACAGACTTTTCACTTGCCGGTTGCGCAGCAGTACGATCCTGCCGCCAGCCCGCTCGCCATTCTCACGCGCCTGACCGGTCGTGCCTTGATCTGATGCGTCTGCTCTATTCGATGGCATGGTGGCTGGCGTTGCCGCTGGTGTTGACGCGACTATGGTTGCGCGGCCGCAAGGAGCCGGGATACCGGCAGCATCTGGCGGAGCGACTCGGGTTTTACCCGGCGAACGCCTTCACGCAATCGGCGCAACCCGTCCTCTGGGTCCATGCGGTTTCGGTCGGCGAGACGCGCGCCGCACAACCCCTGATAGAAGCGCTGCTGGCGGCGTATCCCGCGCACACGATTTTGCTCACGCATATGACGCCGACCGGACGCGCGACCGGCCGGGAATTGTTCGCCAAGTACGCGCCGCGTGTATTGCAATGTTATTTGCCGTATGACACCGGCTGGATGGTAGGCCGTTTCCTCCGGCATTTTGCGCCGCGTTTATGCGTGTTGATGGAAACCGAAGTGTGGCCGAATGCGGTCGCGCAATGTGTGCGGCATCGCGTGCCAGTGGCGCTGGTAAATGCGCGCCTGTCGGAGCGCTCGCTGAAAAAGGCGCAGCGCTTATCGCACCTCATCACCGACGCCGCGCAAGGCTTGACCTGTGTTGCGGCGCAAACCGAAGCGGATGCCGCGCGCGTGCGCCGGCTCGGCGCGCCCAACGTGTACGTTACCGGCAGCATCAAGTTCGATGTCACGCCGCCTGATGCGGCATTGGCCAAGGGCGCGCAATTGCGCGGGCACATCGGCCAGCGTCCGGTGCTGCTGTGCGCCAGTACGCGTGAAGGCGAAGAGAGTTTGATTCTCGATGCATTCGACAAACTCGTGATCGCGGATATGCTGCTGGTCATCGTGCCGCGCCATCCGCAGCGCTTTGATGACGTTGCACGCATGGTTGCCAGTCGCGGCCTAGCCATGCAGCGGCGCTCGGCAATGGAGGGTAGCGCGTTGCCAGGCGAGGTGCGCGTACTGCTGGGCGACTCGATGGGGGAGATGTTCGCTTATTTCGCTGCGTGCGATGTCGCATTCATCGGCGGCAGCCTGCTGCCTTTGGGCGGGCAGAATCTGATCGAAGCATGTGCGCTCGGCAAGCCGGTATTGGTCGGCCCGCACACGTTCAATTTTGCCGCGGTGAGTGACGATGCAATAGCAGGCGGTGCGGCGTTGCGCGTGCCGGATGCCGCTGCGATGCTGCGTGAGGCAGGCCGCTTGTTGCAAACGGAAAACGAACGCGCAAGCATGGGTGCGAAAGCGGCCGCCTTCGCGCAACAACATCGCGGCGCAACGGTGCGCACCATGGCGCTGCTGCAACCGCTGATCGATGCGGCGCCGCGCGTCCGTGCGTTGGAGAAGCTTGGATCCGCGCGTTAAACATTCCGTGCTTCGGCAAGTCAAATACGATGCCTCTCCAGAGTCGCAGAGGAAGCAATCATGAAAAGCGAACTCGATTTCAACACACTTTCCCCGCAACACAACGCAACAGGGCTGGTGCTTGACCTTGCGCTATCGCCGGCTGGACGAATGCATCTGGAGTGCCTTCCGGGCGTTGCCGATCTGCCGCCGCCGGCAGCCGCAGCGCGTATCCAGCAAGCGTTCGAGCGCGGCAGCAATCACGGCCTGTTGCATCTGGGCGCGGTGGAACTGGCGAGCGTACTGCCGTCGTCCCTCGCGTTCGGGCGCGAACTGGCGCACCTGTTCATGACGCGGCTGTGTGCGATCCCGGACCTGGCAGGGCAGTGGGCAGGCGCCGAGATCACGATCCCGACGGAAGAGCTGGTGCGGTTGGCGGCGCGGATTCCACCCATGACCGGCGCCGAATACCTGGATATCGAGCGGTTGGAAATCCTTTGGGCGGATCTGCAGTCCA
>CAMLDH010000440.1 GCA_946478765.1 uncultured Oxalobacteraceae bacterium
ATTTGTGCGGCTTGCAGTGCCGCAGAATGTCGATAAAAATCCGCTCCACGCATTGCTCGTGGAATTCATTATGCGTGCGAAAACCGATCAGGTATTGGAGCAAGCCTTCCTGATCGATCGGCGTGCCGACATAGTGGATCTGCACGCTGCCCCAATCGGGCTGGCCGGTGACCAGGCAATTCGATTTCAGCAAGTGCGACACGAACGTCTCCTCGACTGCCGATTCTTCCTGATGGGCGTGCAGCAGCGTGCTATTCGGCGTGTAATCGCTGACCTCGATATCGAGCCGGTCCAGCAGCAGCCCTTCCAGTTCGCCCATGCGTACTTTGGCGAATGCATCGGGCAGGGTCAACGCGATTTGAACCGGGGCGCCAAAGCCGGCCGACAAGTCGGCGCGCAACAATTCCAGCAATGCATCCGGGCCGGCCAGCCTGGTTTGATTGAAGGAGTTCAGGTACAGCTTGAACGATTTGGATTCGATGATATTGGGGGAGTCGGCCGGCGCCATGATCGTCGCAATCGCGACTTGCGGTTTGCCGCGTAAATTGAGCCACGACACTTCATATGCATTCCAGATATCGATGCCGAAAAACGGCAGCGTGCCTGCAATGCCGAGTTCATCGCGCTTGGGCTGGCGTGCAATCGGAAACAGCAGCGCGGAGTTGTATTCGGCTTGGTAGGTGGCCGGTTTGCCGAGCGGCGAAGCGTCGGGCATGTTGGGTGTGGTCATGATGCAGGAATGGGAGCAATGGGCCTTAAAACGGCATTTTGCCAGATTCGGCCTAGCCTTGTTTGGTTGCCGGGAGCGTCAGTTTTCCGTTTTCAATTTGAATGGATTGAAGTCGGTGTTGCGGTCGTAGTAATCCTCGTTTTCCTTGCGTTTCAGGAAATTCACGATCTTGTAGGTCACTGGCGTCATCGCCACTTCCCAGCCGGTCTTCAGAAAATATTGCGCAATGATCAGCGCGATCAATTGCTGGTTGGACCAGATGCCGTAAAACGCAATGACGTAAAACAGGCTGGAATCGACAAACTCGCCGCAAATGGTGGAGCCGATGGTGCGCATCCATAATTGACGGCCCTGCATCCGTACTTTCATCTTCGCCATCACGTAGCTGTTGACGAAGCTGCCGCACCAGAATGCGAGCATCGAGCCGAGCACGATGCGCGGCGTGTTGCCGAACACGGCGTTCAGATGCGTTTGATATTCGCTGTTGAACGGGTCCGCCGCCGGCTTCAGCGCCAGCACAACAGTCGACATGAGCGCCGCGAACGCCAGTGCACCGAAGCCGGCCCAGATCACGCGCCGGTCGCGGCCGTAGCCGTACACCTCGGTCAGAATGTCGCCGAAAATATACGAGACCGGGAAAAACAACACGCCGGCGCCGAAACTGACCGTGCCCAGGATGGGCAGAGTGATTTCAGCCGCCTTGGCCGCCCCGATCAAGTTGGAGCATAACAATACGGTGACGAAGGCCGCCATCACGAAGTCGTAGTATTTATAGTGCGCGATCGGACGTTGCATGTGGTCTTTCTGTTGGCGCGGCACGAAGCAGGTCACATCACCGGACGCGCTTCATGCCGCCGTTTGTTGTTTGTTATAAGAAGAGTTTGTACGCCGGATTCTCGCTCTCATCCCAATAGCGATAGCCCAGCGTCGACAGGAATTCGCGGAATGCTTTCATCTCTTTCTTCGGCACCTGCAATCCCACCAGAATCCGTCCCACATCGCCGCCCTGGCTGCGATAGTGAAACAGGCTGATGTTCCAGTTCGGCGCCATGCTGTCCAAAAAGCGCATCAATGCGCCCGGCCGCTCCGGAAACTCGAAGCGATACAGCAGCTCGTCATGCGCCAGCGGGCTCTTGCCGCCGACCAGGTGGCGGATGTGCAGCTTGGCCAGTTCATCGTGCGTCAGGTCGAGCGTCTTGAAGCCGTGCTTCTCGAAATTTTTCGAGATTTTGCCGGATTCATCGCGGTTCGCAATCTGGATGCCGACGAACACATGCGCCTCTTTTGCATCATTGATGCGGTAGACGAATTCGGTGACGCTGCGTGGACCGACCAATTCGCAAAAGCGCTTGAAGCTGCCGCGTTCTTCCGGAATGGTCACCGCGAACACCGCTTCCCGCGCTTCGCCGACTTCGGCGCGTTCGGCGACAAAGCCGAGACGGTCGAAGTTCATGTTGGCGCCACAGGCGATGCACACCAGTGTTTCATTCTTGATCGGCTTCTTGCTCGCTCTGGCGCGTTCGATATAGGCTTTCGCACCGGCGATGGACAGTGCGCCGGACGGTTCCAGAATGCTGCGCGTGTCCTGGAACACATCCTTGAGCGCAGCGCACACTTCATCGGTATCGACCAGGATGATCTCGTCCACGTAGAGCTTGGCCATGCGGAAGGTTTCTTCTCCGACCAGCCGGACCGCAGTGCCGTCGGCGAACAGGCCGACATCGGGCAGGGTGATGCGGCGGCCGGCTTTGAGGCTGCGCGCCATCGCGTCGGAATCCGTGGTCTGCACGCCGATAATCTTGATGTCGGGACGCACCGCCTTCACGTAGGCCGCAACGCCCGAGATCAGGCCGCCGCCGCCGATCGCGACGAAAATCGCATGGATCGGATCCGGATGCTGGCGCAGGATTTCCATGCCGATCGTGCCTTGGCCGGCAATCACGTCGGGATCGTCGAACGGATGCACGAAGGTCAGTTTCAATTTCTTTTCCAGCGTCAGTGCGTGGTTGTAGGCGTCGGTATACGAATCGCCGAACAGCACGA
>CAMLDH010000441.1 GCA_946478765.1 uncultured Oxalobacteraceae bacterium
AAATCAGCGGCACGCCAATCGCTTTCGCCAGCGTGATCGTCTTGCCGCGCACGGCGAAATTCGAGCCGGCGCGCGTGATGAACATCATCTCTTCTTCCACCAGCGGCGTGCTCGCAAACGCCGTCAACTGCCCGTCGTCGAACAGCAATGCCAGGTTGATGCGGCCGGAGCGCAATTGCTCGAACAGGCTGCCGGACAATTCTTCCGTCAACTGCAGCGAGATTTCCGGATAGGTGGCGCGCACCGCGGTCAACAGCGGCAACGCGAATGCGCCCGATACGCTTTGCGGAATGCCGAGCGCAACGGTGCCGGTCGGCTTGTCGGTCGATTGCGTGACGGCCGACCTGGCGTCGCTGACTTGCTTCAGGATCGCTTGCGCATGTTCGTAAAACGTCTTGCCGGCATCGGTTGCCAATACGCCCTGTGCGGAGCGATGCAGCAGTTGCGCCTTCAATTCTTCTTCCAAGTGCTGGATCTGCTGCGTCAACGCCGGTTGTGCGACGTGCAGCACGCGCGCGGCGCGCGACAGCGAACCGTGATCGACGATCGCGACAAAATAGCGGAGTTGGCGTAGTTCCATGGCTTGTTATGCGGCGGGCTTGATCGCCTTGCGCTCGATGCAGGACGACAGGACGAGCGTGGTGCGCGCATCCGACTGCAAAATGTCGAGGATTTTGGCGTCCATCGCATCCAGGTCAAGTTTCATGGTCAAACCCTGTGATTTCGATTAAAGCAAACGTTATTGGGTGATTTTGCTTTGCATTATCCATTCAAAATCGCGCCTGTGGCGCATACACTGTTCAATTTCAAGGAGCGCATGATGAACTGGGATACTTACCTGATTTTTCTCGTGACGACCGCGGTGGTGTGTCTGACGCCGGGGCCGGCGGCATTGCTGATCGTCGCGCAAGGCATCTCGAACGGATTTCACAAATCCTGGTGGGCCATCGCCGGCATTGCATTGGCCAACGCGATTTATTTCGCGCTGTCGGCGACCGGCATTGCGGCCCTGATCGTCGCCAGCGGCACGCTTTTTTCGATCATCAAATGGGCCGGCGTGGTCTACCTGCTTTATCTCGGACTGGCGGCGATCCGCTCCAGAGCCAGTGCCCTGACCGTGACGCAGGATGCGGCGCATGCGGTGCATGGTCCGCGCGCATTCTGGCAGGCGGTGGTGGTGGAATTGTCCAATCCGAAGGCATTGCTGTATTTCGTCGCGCTGCTGCCGCAGTTCATTGATCCGGCCAGGTCGATCGGCGTCCAGATGCTGATCTTCGGCGCCACCTGCATTGTGCTCGATGCGGCCGCGTACAGCTTGTATGCATGGGCCGGCAGTAAAACACAGCGCTTCACCGCGAATGAAAAGTTTGTCAAAACCAGCAACCGCGCATCCGGCAGTTTGCTAATGATTGCCGGCGTGATGATGGCGACCGTCAAGCGCGCGATTCATTGAGCGCCCCGTCGCCGCCACCGGCGCGCCTTGAGGGCGGGTGAAAGGAAAGTGCCGCGGGCCCTCAGGTCGGCCCCAGATCGTCGAAAAAGAATTCGACCGATTCATTTGCCACTTCGGAATGCAGCAAGCCGTTCTTGACCAGTTCGTCGTAGAAGCACACGCGGTTTCTGCCATTGGCTTTTGCGTAATACAGCGCCTGATCCGCATGTCCCAGGATCACGACCGGCGTCTCGCCTGAAATACTGGCAAAACCGACGCTTACGGTGACCTGTCCGACCTGCGGGAAAACATGCTTCTCGATGTTGCCGCGGAAGCGCCCGAAAATTTTCCACGCGTCTTCAAGCGTCGTCGAGCGCAGCAAGATCACGAACTCTTCGCCGCCGAACCGGAATACACGGTCTTGCGCACGGAAAGACGAGCGCAACAGATTGGCTACCAGGATCAATACCTCGTCGCCGTACAGATGGCCGAATTGATCGTTGACGCGTTTGAAATGGTCGATATCGACCACCGCCAGCCATTGTTCCTTGACTGCCGCCTGGTGGCGCCTGTCATGCCGATCCGCCGGCGCTTTTTCATCCGCCTGCCGCGCGGCAGACAGCATTCGGGTAAAGTTTTCATCGAAGGTTTTGCGATTGAGCAGGCCGGTCAATGAGTCGCGTTCACTGTAATCGAGCAGGCTCTGGTAATTGCGGTAGACGCTCAGTATGCCCGCGATCACACCAACCGCCTGGTTCGTATACGGCACTGGACTGGCGAGCGATACGCAGGTATCCACCTTGTCGTTGATCCAGATCGGGAACCACAGCACGTGGGTGCCGGCAGGCGTAATTTCCGCAACGCTGGTTTTGCGCTCTTCAATGCACGATTGCAGAACGGGATAATCCGCAAGCGGCTCGCCGCCATGCTCGGCATCGGAATGCTCGTCGACTGCGCTGACTTGTCCGGCGCGCAGCAATACCCGCTTGCGCACAAACAGTTCGTCGCGGAACCGGAAGATTTCAAGTGTCTGTACTTCCGCCGCGCCGACCAGTTCGTGCAATGCGGATAGCACGGATGCATCGAGCAGCGCATGGTCGCGGTGGCCGGTGATTTCCACCAGATGATCAAGAAGTGGCTTCATCGGCAGCCGCAGCAATGGTTGAGAGATGTTGTCATGGCAACCAGATCCGGCCAGCGAGGGCTAATGAGGTTTAACATGAGCACGCAGTTATAAGAGTTGAAATTGGCGGCAATTGAGGCGACCTTCAAAGCTGCGGAATGCGCCGTATAGAAGGCGCTCACTTGCAGTTCGATCTTGTGTTGATAGCTAT
>CAMLDH010000442.1 GCA_946478765.1 uncultured Oxalobacteraceae bacterium
AGATCAGTTCCATTCTGCTGATGAAAAGGCTGATCGATGAAGAGCATATCAACCGGGTGCGCTATACCGATATGCGCCTGCACCATATCAAGGCCGATGCCGAACTGGAACGATTGAGCGTGTCGAGCAAGCTCAATGCCGAGTGGGAATTCCTCGATCATCTGCACCGCATCGGCTACGCCGCGGCGGAACGCTGGATCACTGCCAATATCGACCGGGTGGGCCGGGAGTCGACAATCGACATGTCATCCATCTATTTCGCCGAAATGAAGGAAGCAGCTTCCGGAGATCACCGAACGGGCCGGCCCGGGGACTCGGGCGATTAAGCAGGTCGTCAAAAATATTTTGACCTACTGTTTGTCCATCATGCCGGTTGCGGGCGGGCGCTTACGTTTGAGAGCGGACAGTCAGTTTCCCCGTCATTCCCGCGCAGGCGGGAATCCATAGGCCGGCGGAGCGAGCAAGCTCAGCATGGATTCCCGCCTGCGCGGGAATGACGGGGAAAGGTTTGTCGATAGCGCTCGGGCTCCATCCCGCCTTCAAACATGTCAAAAGAATTCTGAACACCTGCTTAGCGCAACATCTGACGGCATTCCCCGGGATGGACGATCGGCTATGCCCGCATTTTCGGCGCGACTGATCACGTACGGCAGGTGTATCAAGTCCGGCAGCCTGCCGACCGCATGGATTCTGCAAAAATTGCGTCGATCAAACGTTCTGCAACGCGGGCGAGTCTGATAATTGTTCTTTCATCCAGTTGATCAATCCCCCGTGCAGCAAGAGCTGCACTTGCCGCGACGACATGAAATGGCACACCTGGAACTGGCGCTGGCGTGTGACGTTTTCGATCGTCAATGCATTCCCCTCCGAGAGCGCGTGCCACATGCTCTGCAGGCGGAGCGTGTCGCCAGCTTCGATACCGTCATAGTCGGCGGGATCGGCGAAGGTCAGCGGCAGCACGCCGAAGTTGACCAGGTTCTGCGCGTGGATGCGCGCAAAGCCCTTGGCCAGGACTGCGCGCAGTCCGAGGTACTGCGGTCCCAGTGCGGCGTGCTCGCGGCTCGATCCTTGACCATAGTTGCTGCCGCCCACGACGATATGGCCGTTCGCCCGTTTGGCCCGTGTGGCATAGGTAGGGTCAATGATGTCGAACGAAAATTCGGCGATCCTCGGAATGTTGCTGCGAAACGGCAGCACGCGCACGCCGGCCGGCATGATCGCGTCGGTGGAAATGTCATCGCCCACTTTGAGCAATACCGGCACTTCCATCGAATCCGGCAACGGCGCAAACGTCGGCAGCGACGCGATGTTCGGCCCCTTTTCGAGCGTCACCTGCAGCGCTGCATCGCGCGGCAACGGTGGCACGAACAGGTCACGGTTGACGATCGGGTTATCGGGGTCGGCAACGCGCGGATACGGAATGCCGAGCGTGCGCGGATCGGTGATGACGCCGGTCAGCGCCGCCGCTGTCGCGGTCTCGGGACTGACCAGACATACCTTGTCTTCGCGCGTGCCGGAGCGGCCGGGGAAATTGCGCGGCACCGTGCGCAGAGATAACTCGTGCGTGGCCGGCGCCTGGCCCATGCCGATGCAGCCGTTGCAGCCGGCTTGGTGCAGGCGCGCGCCGGCGTGCAGCAGTCTGGCGATATGGCCGTCGCGCATCAGCGTTTCGAGCTGCGCCCGGGACGTCGGGTTAATGTCGAACGACACGCGCTCGTGCACGCGCTGGCCGCGCACCATCATGGCCGGGACGGCAAAATCGCGGTAGCCGGGATTGGCCGACGAACCGATGTACGCCTGGTAAATGCGCTGGCCCGCGACTTCGCGCACCGGACGCACGTTGTCCGGGCTGGACGGCAGCGCGATCAAGGGTTCGAGACTCGACAGATTGATTTCCTCGTGCACGTCATACGTCGCGCCGGGATCGGCGGCCAACTCGACCCAGTCCCGTTCGCGCTGCCATGCGCGCAAAAAGCGCAACACTTCCTGGTCGGACGGGAACACGGTGGTGGTCGCGCCCAGCTCGGCGCCCATGTTCGCGATCACATGCCGGTCCATCGCGGAAAGGGTATCGAGTCCCGGTCCGTAGTATTCGATAATGCGTCCCAGGCCGCCCTGCACGCCGTGACGGCGCAGCATTTCGAGGATCACATCCTTGGCACTGACCCACTCCGGCAATCGGCCGGTGAGCTTGACGCCCCAGACCTGCGGCATACGCATGAAGAACGCCTGGCCCGCCATCGCCATCGCCACTTCCAGTCCGCCGGCGCCGATCGCCAGCATGCCGATTGCGCCGCCGGCCGGCGTGTGGCTGTCGGAACCGAGCAGCGTCTTGCCCGGCTTGCCGAAGTTTTCCTGATGGCAGGGATGACTCACCCCGTTTCCAGGGCGCGAGTACCATATCCCGAAGCGCCGGCAGGCACTGCCCAGAAAGAGGTGGTCGTCGGGATTCTTGTAGTCTTCCTGAATCAGGTTGTGGTCGACGTACTGGACGCTGACCTCGGTCTTCACCCGATCCAGGCCCATCGCTTCCAGCTCCAGCATCACCAGCGTCCCGGTCGCATCCTGGGTCAGCGTCTGGTCGATGCGCAGTCCGATCTCTTCGCCGGGCCGCATATCGCCCTGCACCAGATGCGACTGAATCAGCTTCTGTGCGACGTTCAAGTACATGGCCGTTACCTCCACTGCGCTCACATGTCTTTTGACACGGGTGAACGCCGTGCGGTTGCATCGGGCGCTTAATCAATCGCTTAATCGACCAT
>CAMLDH010000443.1 GCA_946478765.1 uncultured Oxalobacteraceae bacterium
CAACACGGCAAAACCGAAACCGCCGACCATGGTGGCGAACCACGCGATCAAGGCCGGCATCACGCTCCAGATCAATGCTTTCCTGGTCTGCAGGGCCGACAATTCGCCCGATACCATGGTCGCGCCCCAGTGCATGCCGCCGAGGAACGACAGCGTCAGTACGCCGTACGCCAGTTGGCCCTTGATGAATGCACCAAGCCAGTCGGGATGCACCATCCAGCACGCCAATGAAAGTACGATGAAGGGAATCAGTCCGGCGCAACTCAATTGATGCACCATGCGCTTGTTCAGGAAATGCGTGTTCATTGGTTTGGGGAAGGAATCAGGTCTGCGTGGGTTTGTGCACGGCACCATCATATCCGGTCGAATTTGCGAAGCGCATAGTGTAACGGCATTGCACGAAAACACATAAAAACCGGAGTTCGATGATAGGTTGATGCATCGAGAGCGGTTTTGCGCTATTCGATCAGCAGGATCTTTGCCGACTTCTCGGCAATCCGCGCCCCCCCTCGGCCAGACGATAAAAAAGCGCGCATCCTGAAGAACAGAATGCGCGCCATCAATTGCGTGTAAAACGAAGGTGCCTAACCTTTTACTAACCTTTTACTGCAGCGAGTTTGTCCTCGAGCGCCTTGGCATCGATGGCGCCCGGAATGCGCGTGCCGTCAGTGAAGAAAATGGTCGGCGTCCCGCTGATTTTCATTTTTTTCCCCAGCGCCAAGACTTTTTCATTTGGCGTCGTGCAGTTGGCCGGCGCGGCGGCAGCAGCCTTGCCGTTCAACATCCACTCGTCCCATGCTTTGGATCGATCGGCGGCGCACCAGATATTTTTCGATTTGACGATGGAATCCTCCGCCAGGATGTTGTACATGAAGGTGTACACCGTCACGTTATCCATCTCCTGCAGTGTTTGGCGGAAGTGTTTGCAATAACCGCAGTTCGGATCTTCGAATACCGCTATCACGCGCTTGCCATTACCTTTGACCATTTTCAGCGCAGCGTCGAACGGTAAATCAGAGAATTTGATCTTGCTGATCTCGTCCACCCGCTCCTTGGTGTAATCCTTGAACGTGGCGGTGTCGAGCACGCGGCCGACAAACAAGTATTTCGCCTTCTCGTCGGTATACAGGATGTCGCCGCCGGCACGCACTTCATACAGGCCGGAATAAGGCGTCTTGGTCACGGACTCCACCTTTACGCCTTCGCCCAGACGCGGTTCGATCAGTTTTTTGATCTGCGTCTCCTGCGCCGTTTCGCCAAACGTGGTGGCGGCAGCCAAGCCCAGGAATGCCGCTAACGCTACTGTGATCAGTTTCATGATGTTTTCCAATTAATATTCTTGTAAGCGGCTTTACGGACGCTTTCCCAATGCATGGGATATTAAACTTCTTTTTAAGACCGGCAACTTATTGAGCAGGTTCAATCCGATATTCCGCACCATGCGCAAGGGCTCGAATTCGGTCGCAAACAAACGTTCCAGGCCATCGGTCGCAATGTGCATCAATAGAATTTCTTCCTTGCGCGCCCTGGCATAGCGCGACAGGATGCGCGCGTCGCCGCAATCGCGCTGCGGCTCGCGCTCCGCGACACTCTTCAAGAGTGCTGCGACATCGCCGAAACCCAGATTCATTCCGTGCCCCGCCAACGGGTGTACAACATGCGCGGCATCGCCGACCAGCGCCACGCGCGGCGCAGTAATCGCATGCGGCCGCAACAGCATGAGCGGAAACGCCTTCACCGCTTCCGGCTGAATCGGCCGCAACTGCCCCAGTTTTTCAGCGCAAAAGCCGGACACGCGCTGCGCCAATTCGCTCAACGGCGCGCGCAGCAAGGTCTCGGCCAATGCATCCGGCGCCGACCACACCAAGGACACCCGCTGCCCCGGCAACGGTAGCAAGGCGACGATCCCTTCCGACGACGTGAACCATTGGTAGGCAACACCGTGATGCGGTTGGTCGCATTCGAAATTGGCGACAACCGCACGCTGTCCATAAGGACGGTAATCGATGCCGATGTCGCATTGCCCACGCACCCAAGACTGCCCGCCATCGGCGCCGACCAGCAGCGATGCGCTGAGCGTGTCGCCATTGTCCAGCTGCACCGTCGCATTCTCGCTGTCGACACGCAACCCTGCCGCGCGAGCGCTGACTATCCTGACATTCGGTGCGAATCGGAGCGCCGCATCCAGCGCCTGATTCAAATTGGCGTCTTCGACGATCCACGCCAATGCGCCAACGCGTGCGCCATACGCATCGAATGCAAGATGGCCGGCATTCTGGCCGCCATCGCCATTCACATCCATGGCATCGACCGGCGCGATGCGCGATGAATCCAGCGCATCCCATACTTTGAGCGATGACAGCAAGTCATGGGCGACATGATTCAACGCATAGACCCGCACATCCCAACCGGCCGCTGGCGCAACCGGTAAACCGCTTAAAGGGCCGGGCGGCGGACACAACAAGGTAACGCTTTGCCCTGCTTGCGCAAAGCCCAGCGCCGTTACTTTACCGATGGCGCCATTGCCGACAATACAAATATCACTGTGCAACTGCATGGAACGAAAAGCCGCTGTAGTAGAGGAAGATGAGGCATTCATTGAAACATTATAGCGGTTGCGGCCGGCACGGATTGCATCTTTCCCTTGCAAAATCCGATAGTTTTGCTATACTTGCGCGCCTTGGCCTGGTAGCTCAGTCGGTAGAGCAGAGGATTGAAAATCCTTGTGTCGGT
>CAMLDH010000444.1 GCA_946478765.1 uncultured Oxalobacteraceae bacterium
ATATTGCACGTACAGCGGACGGTCGAGGCCGAATTCATGCCGCAGTTGCGCGTAGCGCGCCGGGTCCATGCCGCGCTCGCCGGACATCGCCTCGACGGCGTCGCCGGGGATCATGTGGATCAGCGAAAACACCAGCAGCGTGATGCCGAGAAAGGTTGGAATGACCAACCCTGCGCGGCGCAGGAGGAATCCAAACATGGCGGAGACCTGTTCGATCAATGGTTGAGAAACAGCGGAGCGCTCTGGGGGAGCGCCGGTGGGTCAATGGGATGCGATTATAAAATGATGATGGCAAGGCACAAGTCATTGAGAATTTAGTAGATGCTTGACGCGCACTACCCCCATCCCAGCCAAGAGGATTGTGCTTGCAAGCACAATCCGTTTCGCAGGCGTGCAGCATGCTGCACGAACCCCCTGCTACTCCCCCCTTTCAGGAGGAAGGAGCCAGGTTCCCTCCTCCTGAAAGGGGGAGGGTTAGGGTGGGGGTTGAATGCCCCAATACGTGACTTTGTCATTTACTCCTAAAAACTCAGCTCCGTAGGATGGGTTTCGCTGCTCTCTACCCATCCACTTCAAGCTCATGTATCTGAAATTAGAGAGTGACGGACTACCAGTCATCATCTCAGTTACGCTATTTCGCCAAGTCGACCTTGTTGAAGTAGTGATGTCCAGTCGGATCCATCTTGAAGCCGACCACTTCCTTGCGCACCGGAGTAAAGCGCATCGAATGGGCTATCTCGATCAAGGGCGCTTCTTCGTGCACTATTTCCTGTGCTTTTTCATAAAATTTGGCGCGTTCGGCCTGCTTCGGCGTGGCCTTGGCCTTTTGCACCAGACTCTCGAAATCCTTGTTGCACCAGCGTGAGACATTGCCGCCGCCCTTGACTGCGTCGCACCCCAGGATCGGCACGAAGAAATTGTCGGGGTCGCCGTTATCGCCGGACCAGCCGTACATCATCGCGTGCTGCTCGCCGGTTTTGCTGCGTTTTCGGTATTCGCCCCATTCATAGGTGGTGAGCTTGGTCTTGACGCCGATCCTGGCCCAGTCGGACTGGATCAGTTCCGCCATGCGCTTGCCGTCCGGATTGTACGGGCGCGTCACGGGCAAATACCAGAGTTCGACCTCGACGCCATTCGGATAGCCGGCCTTGGCCAATAACGCCTTGGCCTTGGCAACGTCGTAGACATCATCCTTGACCTTGTCGTTATACGACCACAGGATCGGCGGGATCGGATTTTTGGCGATCTGCCCGGCGCCCTGAAACACCGTCTTGACGATGGTCTGCTTGTCGACCGCCATGGTCAACGCTTGCCGCACCAGTTTGTTGTCGAACGGTTTTTTCTCGACGTTAAAAGAGATGTAACCGATGTTCAATCCTTCTTGAGACAGCAAGGCAAGCGCCTGATCGCGCTTCATCAATTGGATATCCGCCGGTTTGGGAAAGGCCATGACATGGCATTCGCCCGCCTTGAGCTTGGCATAGCGTACCGAGGCGTCCGGCGTAATTGCATAGACCAGGTTGTCGATCTTGGGACGGCCGGACCAGTGCTGGTCGAAGGCCTTGTAGCGAATGACCGCATCCTTTTGATAGGAGACGAACTGGAACGGACCGGTGCCGATTGCTTCGCGGTCGATTGCCTCCGGCGTACCGGCCGCCTGCATTTTGCCGGCATATTCGGCCGACAGGATCGACGCGAAGTCCATGGCAAGAGTGGCCAGGAAGGGCGCTTCGGCGTGCTTCAACTTGAAGCGCACGGTGGTGTCGTCCACTTTTTCCAGCTTCTCGACGATTTTCCCCATCCCCATGTCTTCGAAATAGGAAAAAGTCTGCCCGGCCGTGACCTTGTGGAACGGGTGTGCCGGATCGGCCATGCGGTAATAGGAAAACAGCACGTCGTCGGCATTGAAATCGCGTGTCGGCTTGAACCTGGCGTTGCTGTGAAACTTGACGCCCTTGCGCAGCTTGAAGGTATACGTCAGGCCATCCGCTGACACTTCCCACGACTCCGCCAAACCCGGCACGACATCGGTCGTGCCGGGATTGAATTCAACCAGCCGGTTGTACATCGGTATCGACGACGCATCCATCGTGGTGCCGGTGGTGAAAAACTGCGGATTGAAACCTTCCGGGCTGCCTTCCGAGCAAAACACCAGCGTCTTGGCCGCCATGGCAAAGCCGGCATAGGCGCACAGGACGGTGAGCAGACCCGCCTTCAAAACAAAACGTCCACGATTCATCATTCGTTGATCTCCGCGTTGGCGACAAGCCATAGTGTGGATTTGTCGATTGCAATGTTGATGGGATCCGGCGGCGGCCAGCATGCCGTCCGCATCCCGTTGGGGGTTCCTATTTTAGAGCCCACTGGGGAAGATCGGTAAATTATGGTTTTGGTTCTTCCGGGTATCAAGCGCTGAGTTGCTCAGCCGCAATCGCAGCGCCGGTCAACGCGGCCAGCGTGTCCGTGATCAGCGCAGTCGGAATTGCTTCCAGATAGCTGCGGAAGCGCCCCTTGGACTCGAAGCGTTCGCGAAAGCGCGATGCAAAGAAGCGGTCGGCAATCCGCGGCACGATACCGCCGCCGATATAGACGCCGCCGCGCGCGCCGAGCGTGAGCGCGACGTTGCCCGCGAAGCTGCCGAGCAGCGCGCAGAATACATCCAGGGTCTGCCCGCACAGCGCGTCGCTGCCGGACAAACCCAGTTCAACGATCTGCTCCGCGCACAGCGATGAC
>CAMLDH010000445.1 GCA_946478765.1 uncultured Oxalobacteraceae bacterium
CATCGCGGATGGAAACAGATACCGCATCGCCAAAGAAATTCGCGAGATGGTCACGTTCGCACCACAGGACATCATTCTCGACTCGCCCTTCACCAAGATCGATATTTTGACTTGCCGCAATCTGCTGATCTACCTGGGAGCAGAGTTGCACAGAAAGCTCATGCCGCTATTCCATTACAGCCTGAATCCAGGCGGCATCCTCGTGCTTGGCAGTGCTGAAACGATCGGCAGCTTTACCCATCTGTTTGCGCCGTTGGAAAGCAAAACGCGCATTTATCGCAGGGTCAATACGTCATTGCCGGCAACCGCAATCGACTTTCCGACCGGCGCCTTCCCGGTGTTACCGATGTCCCAAGAAAAAGCGAAAGTATATCTGCCTGCAAATCATATCCAATCATTAGCGGATCAATTGCTGTTGCAGCGATTCTCACCGGCGGCGGTATTGGTCAACGACAAGGGCGACATCGTTTATATCAGCGGGCGTACCGGAAAATACCTCGAACCGGCCGCCGGCAAGGCCAATTGGAACATTCATGCGATGGCGCGCGAAGGCTTGCGCAATGCCCTTGCGGATGCGTTGTACAAGGCCAGCCGGCAAAAAACAAAAGTCTTTGTTCCTGGGCTCAAGGTTGGTGACAACAACGACAATTACACCATCGACCTTACCGTGCAAACGATTGACGAACCCGCTGCGTTGCGTGGAATGGTGATGGTTGTATTTGCCGATGTGCCTGCCGTGCGGACCAAGAAAGCAGACAGCGTGCGGCGCTCGACCTCACAACGAAGCGAAGTGACGGAACTCGAAGAAGCGTTGCGCCAGGCGCGCGAAGAAAATCGCGTTCTGCGCGAGGAAATGCAAGCAACGCGCGAAGAACTCAAATCGGCCAATGAAGAATTACAGTCCAACAATGAAGAGCTGCAATCGACCAATGAGGAATTGACGTCATCGCGGGAAGAAATGCAATCGATGAATGAAGAGCTGCAAACGATCAATGCGGAATTGCAATCCAAAGTCGACGACCTGTCGCGCACCAGCAATGATATGAAAAATTTGCTGGATAGTACGGACATCGCCACGGTGTTCCTGGACAATTCGCTGCATGTCAGACGCTTCACTTCCAAGGCGACGCAGATCTTCAAGCTGATTCCGGCCGATGCGGGGCGGCCGTTGAGCGACCTCGTCACCGATCTCCAGTATCCGGAGCTGCAGGAAGACGCGCTGGAAGTATTGCGCACGCTGGTGTTTGCGGAAAAACAGATTGCCACGCGCGACGGACGCTGGTTCAATGCGCGGATCATGCCTTATCGGACGCAAGACAATGTGATCGACGGCGTCGTGATTACCTTTTCCGATATCACGACGTCCAAGGCGCTGGAGGCCGAATTGCGGGGAACAATGAGCCCTGCCGGCAACCCTAATCTTCAATCAAGTCGCTGAAGGAGCGCATCATGGCAGGCGGCAACAGCAAAAGAGCGGCAACTGCCGAATTGCGCCAGACTGCCATGAAGCAGCTGGATCGGATGTCGATGGCAGCCAAACTGCCGCAGACCGACGCAGATGTGCACAAGCTGATGCACGAATTGCAAGTTCACCAGATTGAACTGGAGATGCAGAACGCCGAACTGCTGCAGATTCGTGCCGACCTGGAATCGAGTCTGGCACGCTACACCGACCTCTATGATTTTGCGCCGGTCGGTTACGTTACGCTTGCCAGTGACGGCGCCATTCAGGACGCCAACCTGACCGCTGCCGATCTGCTGGGGACAACACGTACGGATCTGATGGGCCGGCGCCTGGCGCAGTTTGTTTCGCACGAATCGCAAGCGGTTTTCAGCGCCTTTTTAAAAGCAATTTTCGCGGGTCATGCGAAAGAAACCTGCGAGACGGCATTGCTCCACGCGCATCATCAGCCGCATTTTGTGCACATGACCGCCACAGTCGATGCCTCAGGCACGACTTGTCGCCTGGTGATGGTGGACGTCAATGAGCGTAAAAAAACGGAAGAAGCGCTGCGCAAATCGCGCAAGGAATTACGAGAGCTTGCCAGCTATCAAGAGCGCGTCAAGGAAGACGAACGGAAGCGGATCGCACGCGAAATTCATGACGACCTGGGGCAAAATTTGCTGGCGTTGCGAATCGACATCGCGATGCTGCACACCCGCACAAGCGGCACGCATCCCCACCTGAACAAGAAGGTCGGCGCTGCGTTGAGCCATATTGATGCAACAATGAAAGCGGTCAGAGCGGCCATCAACAATCTGCGCCCGACTGTACTGGATTTGGGGTTGCGCGCAGCGATCGAATGGCAAGTGCAGGATTTTCAGCGGCGTAGCGGCATCGCTTGCGAGTTGAAGGCCGATACCGGCCCGCTTGTTCTCGATGAGACACGCGCCACTACGGTATTCCGGATTTTGCAAGAGTCGCTCAACAATGTCGTCCGCCATGCCGACGCAAGCCGGGTCGATATCGCGTTGTACCGCGATGACGGCAAACTATTCCTGACGGTGAAGGATAACGGCATCGGCATTTACCCCAACTGCCGCAGAAAGGCGAATGCATTCGGCCTGATCGGAATCAAGGAGCGTCTCCTCGCATTGGGCGGCGAATTCGCGATCGATAGTGAACCGGACAAGGGTACGGCCCTGACAATGTGGATTCCGGTCGATGATTGACTGAGGACCCGCGCAGCAATAAGTTAGGCAATTTTGCTGACCGTA
>CAMLDH010000446.1 GCA_946478765.1 uncultured Oxalobacteraceae bacterium
GCGACAGGAACAAGGCGGACGGATTGGAGACGCCCTTCAATCCCTTTTCGGTCATCGCGAACACGCCTAGTTCATTAACCGCGCCGAAGCGGTTCTTGAACGCGCGCACCAGCCGGAAACTGGAATGCGTATCGCCTTCGAAATACAGCACGGTATCGACAATATGTTCCAGCACGCGCGGTCCGGCCAGCGCGCCTTCTTTGGTGACGTGACCAACCATGATGATCGTGATGCCGGATTGTTTGGCAACGCGCGTCAACTGCGCTGCGCATTCGCGCACCTGTGCAACCGATCCCGGCGCTGAACTGAGCGCATCGGAATACACGGTCTGAATCGAATCGATGACGGCAACTTCCGGCTTCTGGTCGGCCAGTGTGTTCAGTATTTTTTCAAGCTGGATTTCGGCCTGTAGTTTTAACTCTTTTGCATCGACCGTGAGCCGCTTTGCACGCAATGCAATTTGTGCGCCGGATTCCTCACCGCTGACATACAGCACTTTCTTTACACGCGATATATTCGCCAGCGCTTGCAATAGCAATGTCGATTTACCGATGCCGGGATCGCCGCCGATCAGCACCACGCCGCCCGGTACCAGTCCGCCGCCCAATACGCGGTCGAACTCCTCAATGCCGGTGCCGAAGCGCGGCACATCGATCGCCTCGATATCGGCCAGGCTCAATACCGGTGCTGTTTGCGCCAGTCCCTGATGCTGCGCGGAGAAACGGTTGCCCGTTGCTTCGACGATGGTTTCGACTACGGTATTCCATTGTCCGCACGACGGACATTGCCCTGCCCATTTGTTGGTCACGCCGCCGCACTCGGTGCAGGTGTAGTTGGTTTTTACTTTAGCCATTCAATCTTGAAAATCCATGAAAAGTGCTTTGCGCCGCAGACACGCACCTATTCCGTTGCGTGTTCGACGATCGGCACCCGCGGCGCCAATGCGCACATCAATTCGTATCCTATCGTACCGGCTGCGTGCGCCACTTCATCGATCGGCAAACTCGCGCCCCACAGAATCACCTTGCTGCCGACATGCGCGCCGGGTACGGGCGTCAGATCGACGGTAATCATATCCATCGATACACGTCCGACAACGCGTGTCCTGATGCCGTCGACCATGATCGGCGTTCCATTCGGCGCGTGCCGCGGATAGCCGTCCGCATAGCCGCATGCCACTACACCGATCTTCATCGCAGCGTCCGCAATGAATCGGCTGCCATAACCGACGGCGTCGCCCGCCGCCACGTTCTGCATGCCGATGATTTCACTGGTCAGCGTCATGGCAGCCTGCAAATCGAATTCCTTGGCGGTCTTTCCGCCGGGCGTGCCGCCATACAGCATGATGCCCGGCCGCACCCAGTCGGCTGCGGCTTCAGGATGCATCAGATCCGCAGCCGAGTTGGCCAGGCTCCACTGGCCGGGTAAGCCCGTGGCGGCAGCGCGAAATCGACGCACTTGCTCGGAGAGAGGCAGGCTGGGATTGGCTGCTTCGTCGGCATTGGCGAAGTGTGTCATCAATGTAATGTTGCGTATCGCGGGAATTGCGCGCAGTCGGGCATAAGCTGCGGGAAAAGCATCCGGCACGAATCCCAAGCGATTCATGCCGCTGTTCATTTTCAAATGAACATCGATGGACGAAGTGATCTTTGTCCGTTCGATCATCGCGATTTGTTCATTGCAATGAACAGCCGTCTGCAGTCGATGATCCATCACTGTCTTCAGATCCGCCGGCTCGAAAAAGCCTTCCAGCAGCAGGATGGGCTTTTGCCATCCCAGTTCCCGCAGTCGCACCGCGCCATCCAGTTCGATCAAACCCAAGCCATCGGCCGCCGCGAAACCCTTCATGCCGCGCGCCAAACCATGGCCGTAGGCATTTGCTTTCACAATCGCCCACACCTTCGAAGCCGGCGCGCGCTGTTTCGCAATCGAGAGATTGTGCTGTAGTGCTGCAATATGAACGGTGGCAACAAGCGGTCTTGGCATGGAAACAATGATCAATCTTATTTGGCAAGCGAAGGCATGATTTTACCGGACAGTGCCAATGCCGCGCCCGACAAATCGAGGGGCTGGGCGCATTTTCATGGTATAAAGCAAGCCGGAGACATTTTGTTACATATGACATGCGAATGAATCGCGGCTTTTATACCATCATGGCGGCGCAGTTTTTTTCGTCGCTCGCAGATAACGCGCTTCTCATCGCCGCCATCGCGCTCTTAACAGAAATGAAATCGCCGGCGTGGATGACGCCGTTGCTGAAATTGTTTTTTGTATTGTCCTATGTGTTGCTCGCCGCATTCGTCGGCGCATTCGCAGACTCGCTGCCTAAAGGCAAGGTGATGTTCGTCACCAACCTGATCAAGATTGGCGGTTGCGGATTGATGTTTTTCCACATGCATCCTCTGTTTGCCTACGCGATTGTGGGATTTGGCGCAGCTGCCTATTCGCCGGCAAAATACGGCATCCTGACCGAGTTATTACCTGCGGAAAAACTGGTGGCAGCCAACGGTTGGATTGAGGGCTTGACGGTCATTTCCATTATTTTGGGAACAGTCGTTGGCGGCGCTTTGGTCAATCAGCGCATCTCATCGATGTTACTCAGCTTCGATTTTCCATTGATCGATACCGGTGTCAATACGCCAGCACAAGCAGCGCTGGCGGCCATTATGCTTACTTATCTGA
>CAMLDH010000447.1 GCA_946478765.1 uncultured Oxalobacteraceae bacterium
GCTCTACACCATCCTACAAAAAACCGCCTTACGCGCATCGGCAAAACGCTCTAATGATGGCGGAATGCACATTGCCGATAGGCCACCGCAATGAAACGATTGAGTTCGGCGTAAAAGCGGAATTCCGCGAGCCCCACTGTCTTCTTTCCGAAAATACTTTCGATGCAAGCGCATCCCCTGCCCTGCGCGCTGCGTCACTCCGCCGACAAGCTCAGCATGTTGCCCTCGTCCGGTCGCGCCCGGCCTGCCAGCATGTCCAGATACACGCGCTCCACCGCCTGCTGACCTTGTCCGTGATGCACGCGCATCCAGCCGGCCAGCGGCGTCAGGAATTGCTTCCATGCCACCGCAAAACGTTCCTGCACGCCGCTCGGTCCCCAGTCCGCAGCGCGCTTCTTGATCTGCGCCGGTGCGAAGAACAAGGTCGGCCGCGCGCCGGGCAAGCGTTCACCGGCGATCTTGTCGGCTTCGCGCTGATCCCAATGGGTGCCGCCCACCGCGCACGAGTATTTCATGTTGTCGTCGAAGTGATGATGCAGCGTGCCGCGCACCTGGCCGTTGCCCGCCATGTCGACATACGCCACCGGCACATCACTTGCCAACGACTTGATCTGATCATAGGTCACGACCCGGTCGTAGCAGCCGAGGCTTTCGGTGAAGGCGACATTGCCGGGCGACGTCAGGCCAATCACTTCCCACCGTGGTGACGTGTGGCGCGACAACAGGTACGCCAATCCATACGCGGTCTTGCTGGAGGCACTGGAAAGTATGACGGCGCGGCCGCGGAAGAATTCGTTGTCGGCCAAAAAATCATCGATCATGAACGACGTGATGAACAACGGACGCAGCAACGCCAGTTCGTCTTCGCGCTGCGCGTCGTAGCTGGGATCGGTCGCGGTGCGCAAATACTGGTTGTACAGCCGATGCAAGGCTTGGCGATGCGCGACGCCGTCAAAGAAACCGGCGTCACTGACGCGATCCGGTTGCGCGACCAAGTAACTCGACATGGGAAAATAACCGTAGAAACGCTCGCCGACCTTGATCCCTTCATGCGATGAACGGATCACATCGCCGAAACCCCACACCGGAATGCGGCCCCATCCTTCCTGCGCCGGAAAAAAATTCCAGTAAGACATCGCATCGCCGAATGCCGCATACGTGACGTTATTCGATGTGAAGGCGAATTTATTAATCTTCCCCTGATCGCCATTCGATGAGATAGCTCAATCGGCACCATACCGCGTGCTTTATATTGATCGGTATGTTGCAGCACTCGGTTATCCGCACTGTTTATGCTCGCTTTAACTGACAAAGGTAGAACATGCGCACAATATTCCACGGAGTTCGCCACAAAATGGCGCTCTCCCTGCTTGGGTTCGTACTTGCGGGGCAGGTCGGTGCGTTGCAATGTGGGAAATTCGATTTCCCCAAATGCAATGGCCCCGACATGCAATATGCAGGCGGGTTCGATCCCCAGGTTGGTTATGGCGGGTTTGGCGGCGGCGACTGTACACCCTCCAAGACGCCCGTCATTTTTATTCATGGCAACGCTGATCGGGCCATAAACTGGGACTCTCCAGTAGTCAACGGAGTCAAGGGTTATCCGCCGCCAACGCGTTCCGTTTATGATGAATTCAAAGAGCATGGCTATAACGATTGCGAACTATTCGGCATAACCTATTTGGATGCAACGGAACAGGCAAACCCACAAATTAACTACCATCACCCTGGCAAAGAAGAAATACTCAGCGACTTTATTGCCGCGGTGATGGATTACACGAAAAAGGACAAAGTTGACATCGTGACGCACTCGCTCGGGGTATCGATGACGATAGCAGCCCTCAACCTTGACAACTCGTGGAATAATGTGCGCCGCTTCGTCAATATTGCCGGAGGAATCCGGGGCCTGAATTCCTGTATATATGTGGGCTACATGAGTACGTTGACCCCAACGTGTGACTCCGAAAATTTTTTCAATCCATTCATCTTTGGGTTATTCCCGGACAACGGCATTCCAGCTGGAGGGCGCAATGAGTGGACCGGCGCCAACACCGTATTTAGTATGCGCCAGATTCCCCAGCATCACCCGGAAGTAAATTTTTATACTTTACTCGCAGGGAAACACGATGAACTTCATTGTTCCACATTAGAAGGATTGAATGATTGCACCAAGGGTTCCTTGTTCTCCTCTAGCTCCAATGTGAAGGCACAGTTAAATATCGGGGCCGGATCCATCGCCTCTGCGTCCAATTTCGATTTTAAAGGTTGGCACCCGGGCAACCTCATGGGTGGCGACACCGATGGCATCGGACACTTTAAAGCGAAGAATAATAGCGGGCAAATCCTCTACAAGATTTTGAATAGCGATTGTCGTGGAATCGCTTGTGCCAGTGATTATGCAGGTGGGCCGGTCATAGCAAACTGATCTCACTCCCCATACGTCGCTAAACCGGCCTGCCGGATTCCGTTCGCGCCGGCTTATACCAATCCTCCTAAAAAACGTGACAGGAAAATCGATGGATTTTTTCGTCTGGCAAGGGTGACGCAGGGGTTTCGCGCAGCATGCTGCGCGCCTGCGTAACGGTCTGCGCTTGCAAGCGCAGATGCGCCCTGCAAGGGCGAGGAGGCCGCATGGCGAGCCATGCAACGACGAGCAACGCCGCCAGACGGAAA
>CAMLDH010000448.1 GCA_946478765.1 uncultured Oxalobacteraceae bacterium
TCCACCGCAGCATTGGTGCGCAAGCGCACCCACCTCCTTTCTGGTTTCACTACGACTATCACGAGAAATTCACAATATATTTTGCGCGAGTACTTAAGTACCGTCAGGCCGCCGCATACCAGCGCTTGTCTGCTGTCGTTGCTGCAAAATCGTTACAGGTTTCGATGATTCCCTCCAGCAGTGGGACGCGTGGCGCCCACCCCAGCGAAGTCAGTTTCGTGCTGTCCATTAATTTGCGTGGTGTGCCATCAGGTTTTTCCGTATCGAATTCAATTTTTCCTTGATAGCCGATGACCTTTTTGATCATTTCAGCGACCTCACCAATGGTGACGTCTTTGCCGGCGCCTACATTGATATGGGATAACGTTGGTGTCGTGCAGGCATCATAGATTGCGCGATCCAGTTCCATCACATGCACGCTCGCATCCGCCATGTCGTCCACATATAAAAATTCACGCCGCGGTGTGCCTGTTCCCCAGATCACCACTTTTTCCGCGTTGCTGATTTTGGCTTCGTGAAAGCGGCGGATCAATGCCGGGATCACATGACTGTTTTCCGGGTGATAGTTGTCCCCTGGACCGTACAGATTGGTCGGCATGACGCAGCGGTAGTCGGTGCCATACTGGCGGTTGTAGCTTTCGCACATCTTGATGCCGGCAATCTTTGCCATCGCATAGGGTTCGTTGGTCGGCTCCAGCGCGCCGGTCATTAAATATTCTTCCTTGATCGGCTGTTCTGCCAGACGCGGATAGATGCAGGAGGACCCCAGGAACAACAATCTTTTGATGCCGCTACGCCATGCTTCGTGTATGACATTGGCTTGGACCATCATGTTGTCGTAGATGAATTCCGCCGGATAGGTATTGTTGGCGTGTATGCCGCCGACGCGCGCCGCTGCCAGATATATCTCGTCAATTTGTTTCGATGCAAAGAAAGCGCGGACCTCGGCTTGGTTGGTCAGTTCCAGTTCGGAATGGGTGCGAGTGATGATGTCGGTATAACCCCGTTTGGTCAGTGCACGGATGAGGGCGGAACCGACCAGGCCGTGATGGCCTGCAACATAGATGCGCTTTTGCAAATTGCTCTTCATTTTATTTCCCCTGTACGTGGTAATTGCGATAGTGATGTCGATTCAAAACCGTAGCGGTGCATCATTGGCGCAACATGCATTCGTCCGGTTACAGGTCGTTGCATGCGTAAGCGATGTCGCCGGTTTGCTTGCTCTCAATAGCCTTGATGCCGGCGGCAAGGTCGGCGCGCACTATTTCTCTGACCAGTTCTTCAAAGGTGGATGTCGGCTTCCAGCCCAACTTGGCGTGTGCTTTGCCGGGATCGCCGAGCAGGGTATCCACGTCGGTTGGACGGAAGTAACGCGGGTCAACGCGCACAACGACTTGTCCGGGCGTCACAGTGCGATGCGGACCGGCATTCACGATAGTGCCGGTTTCCTCTATTCCTTTACCGTCCCACCGCAATGTAATGCCGAGTTCGGCGGCTGCGGCGTTGACGAAATCGCGCACGCTGTGCTGGATGCCGGTGGCGATGACAAAATCGTCCGGTTGCTCTTGCTGCAGCATCAGCCATTGCATCTCGACATAATCGCGTGCATGTCCCCAGTCGCGCCTGACATTGAGGTTGCCGAGATGAAGGCAATCCTGCACGCCGAGCACGATGCGTGTCAGGCCACGCGTGATTTTGCGGGTGACGAAATTTTCGCGGCGCAGCGGCGATTCGTGATTGAACAGGATGCCGTTGCACGCATACATGCCGTACGCTTCACGGTAGTTGATGGTGATCCAGTATGCATACAGCTTGGCGACCGCATAGGGACTGCGCGGATGGAACGGCGTCGTTTCACGCTGAGGCGTCTCCTGCGCCTGACCGTACAGTTCCGACGTCGATGCCTGGTAGAAGCGCGTCTTTTTCTGCAAGCCCAGCTTGCGAATGGATTCCAGAATTCTCAGGGGGCCGAGGGCATCGGAGTCGGCGGTGTATTCTGGTTCCTCGAACGAATAGGCTACTTCGCTTTGCGCGGCCAGATTATAGATTTCATCCGGTTGCGTTTGCTGGATAATGCGGAACAGACTCGGTGAATTGGTCATGTCTGCGTGATAGAGGACGAAGCGCCGCGGTTCTTCATGTTGTGCGCGATACAGGCATTCAATGCGATTCCGGTTGAACATCGACGTGCGGCGCATGACGCCGTACACCAGGTAACCTTTCTTCAGCAACAGTTCCGCCAGATATCCGCCGTCCTGGCCGCTGACGCCGGTAATCAGCGCCACTTTTTTCGTGGCGCGGGTCATTTGAATTCCAGAAGCGGCCGATGGCTGTGGAGTGCTTGTCATGATTGCTTTCTTGAGTGTCGGTGCAGCCGTTGTTTCAAGGCTCTTGGGTCAATACGCATTTTTTCCGGTCCATCCCTTGAGGGCGGTCCATGCAATGATTTGCAAATCCATCCACAGCGACCAGTTCTGGATATAGTGCAAATCGAATTGCACGCGTTTCGCCATCTTGTCGACGGTGTCGGTTTCGCCTCGATAACCATGAATCTGCGCCCATCCGGTGATGCCGGGCTTGACGCGGTGCCGCAACATGTACAGTTCCAGCAGGCCTTGGTACATTTCATTGTGCTGCAGCGCATGCGGCCTCGGTCCCACCACCGACA
>CAMLDH010000449.1 GCA_946478765.1 uncultured Oxalobacteraceae bacterium
GGCCCGATTGCCGCCGCTATTCGATTTGCCGCTATTCGGTTATCTGGCCATGGCGCTGTTGCTGCTCGGCGCGATTGCGCTGATGCCGCGTCTTGCGGCGTCGCTGTTCGGCGCACTGTCATCGGCTGCGCGCGCGTCGGGCGTGGTGACGACACTGGCGCTGGCGCGCTTGGCGAATGCGCCGAACCAGGCATCGCTCGCGCTGGGCGGCGTGCTGTCGAGCTTCAGCCTGATGGTGGCCATGGCGATCATGGTGGCGAGTTTCCGCGTGTCGGTCGATGATTGGCTGGCGCAGATTCTGCCGGCCGATCTGTATGTACGCTCTGCGGCGAGCGGCGATACCGGCGCATTGAAGCCGGAGGAGCAGCAAGCGATCGCCTCCACGCCCGGTATCGCGCGCGCCGACTTCTTGCGCGCGTCGCAACTCACGCTCGACCCTGCCCGGCCGGACGTGACACTGATTGCGCGTCCGATCGATGCATCCGATCCGGGCAAGGTCTTGCCCTTGATCGGCGATGCGCTGGCCCCCGCGTCCATTGTGAACGGCGCAATACCGATCTGGATATCGGAAGCGATGCTGGATTTGTACGGCTACGCGCCTGGCAAGCATGTGCAGCTGCCGATACAAAATCACGCCCGCGACTTCATCATCGCCGGGGTGTGGCGTGATTACGCGCGACAGGCGGGCGCGATCCAGATGCGGCTTGCCGATTATCAAAGCTTGACCGGCGATGTCACCGCCAATGACGCGGCGCTGTGGCTGCAGCCGGGGGTGAGCACGGCGCAAGCGCGGGCCGCCTTGCAGCGTTTGCCGTTTGGCGCGGTTCTGGAGTTTGCGGAGCCGGGGGAAATCCGGGCGATCAGCCTGCGGATTTTCGACCGCAGCTTTGCGGTTACCTATCTTCTGGAAATGGTGGCGATCGTGATTGGCTTGTTTGGCGTGGCGGCGACGTTTTCGGCGCAGACGCTGGCGCGCGCGAAGGAGTTCGGCATGTTGCGGCATATCGGGGTGACGCGCGGGCAGATTCTCGGCATGCTGGCGGCGGAAGGGTCGTTATTGACCTCGATCGGGATCGTGACCGGGTTTGTACTGGGGTGGATCATCAGCCTGATTCTGGTGTTTGTGGTGAACCCACAGTCGTTTCATTGGACGATGCAGTTGCATATGCCTTGGGGATTGTTGATGGGCGTGGCGCTGGTGTTGCTGGCGGCGGCGGGGGTGGCGGCGTTGGGGGCGGGAAGATTTGCGGTGTCGGGGGATGCGGTGCGGGCGGTTCGGGAGGATTGGTGAATATGCTGGTTAAATCTCCGTCGTCCTCGCGAAAGCGGGGACCCAGCGGCTGGCGATCCAGAGTCGTTCGGTGCGTAGCACGGGAGTTTCTTCGGACGAGCGTGCCGGGGGGTGAAGCAGGGGAATTCGGGCAGCATGCTGCCCGCCTGCGTAACGGTTCGCGCTTGCAAGCGCGGACTCCTTCAGCCCGGCGGCTACTCACTTTCTTTGCTTCGCCAAAGAAAGTAAGCAAAGAAAGGCGACCGCAGAACGCTGCCCTTCGGGGTGTAGCAGGGAATTCGGACAGCATGCTGTCCGCCTGCGGAACGGTTCGCGCTTGCAAGCGCGAACTCCTTCTCCCGCACGTGCATGGAAAATCGGGAAACGAAACCAACTCGCTTCCCTTGCAGGGCGCACACAGGCTTGCAAGCCTGTGCCGTTCCGCAGGCGCGGGACATGTCCCGCGAAACCCCTGCTCCACCTCAAACATGTTTCGTTTCTTATCCGATTTTCCTCTCACGTTGACGGCAGCGTCCCAAGCGGGTAAACATCAACGTCAACGTCAACGTCAACAGCCTCTGCGCAGTTACGCGCTCGTCCTGATCACGCTTCTCTTGCTAAATTGGACAAGCTCCTTTGCCGCCCCGCCTTCATTTTCCCAAGTCACCCCTGCCAAACCCATCACGTTTCCTCACGACTTCGGCGCGCATCCCGACTTCCGAACCGAATGGTGGTATGCGACCGGCTGGCTGGAAATGCCGGACAAAAAACCGCTCGGCTTCCAGATCACGTTTTTCCGTTTCGCTACCGATCACGACGCTGCCAACCCGAGCCGCTTCGCACCAAAGCAATTGATCGTCGCGCATGCTGCCTTGTCCGATCCTGCCGTCGGCAAACTGCTGCACGACCAGAAAATAGCGCGCGAAGGATTCGGTATCGCTTACGCGAAAGAAGGCAATACCGACGTGAAACTCGACGACTGGCAGTTCACGCGCAATGCCGATGGCCGCTATCAAGCGCGCGTAACGGCACGCGATTTCACGCTCACCTTGTCGCTGACGCCATCGCAAACACCGATGCTGCAAGGGGACAACGGCTATTCACGCAAGGGGCCGAAGCCGGAACAAGCGAGTTATTACTATAGCGAGCCGCAACTGCAAGTCGCCGGCGTCATCACGCGTGGCGGCAAGGATATCAAGGTCAATGGCAGCGCATGGTTCGATCATGAATGGTCGACCAGTTCACTCGATCCCAATGCCGCCGGCTGGGATTGGCTGGGGGCAAACCTGGATGATGGTTCGGCGCTGATGGCATTTCAAATCCGCGGCAGGAACGGTGCTAAGCTATGGGCGCATGCTGCACTGCGCGACGCATCCGGCCGCATTACGCAAT
>CAMLDH010000450.1 GCA_946478765.1 uncultured Oxalobacteraceae bacterium
GAATCGTGCCCTTGTCTTCGGCATGGCTTAACGAGGCATGCCACAATAGGTCGGGCGTCAACTTCCACGCCGCCGCCAGGCGGGTGCTCAACAAGTCGATGGCCCCGTAATTCCTCGGCGATGCACCGCCTTCATCATAGCCATCGTTGGTGCGCCTCAGCACTGAGGCGCGCAATTGCAGGCGGTCGTCGACCGGCACGTTGACGATGGCACGCGCGGTGAGATCCTGGTAATTGCCGTAGGCGACATCGCCGGTGGCCAGAAACTTATTGACAGGCCTGGCCGTGTGGATATTGACAACGCCGGCAGTGGCATTGCGACCATAGGCCGTGCCCTGTGGCCCGCGCAAAATCTCGATGCGATTGATGTCGTAGAGGCCGAGGCCCAAGACCAAAGGACTCGGCTCGTAGATACCGTCCACCTGCACTGCGACCGTCGCGTAACCGCCGAATGGATTGTTGTTGCCGATGCCGCGCATCGAGAAGCCGTTGTTGGCCGGTTGCAAGTTGGGCACCGTCGTCACGATGTCGGCGGCGGCCGTGATGCCGCGCTCGTCGAGTGAATTCTGATTCACAACGGTGACGGCAATCGGGGCTTTCGACAAAACCTCGGAGCGTCGCTGGGCGGTGATGGTGATAACCTCAAGCTGCTCGCCAGATGTGTCGGGACTCGCTGCGGCACCGGCTCCGGGCGCGCCTTCGGTCTTGGGGGAGTCTGGCTTGGCGCTTGCAGCGTTCACTGCTTGCTGGCCATGCGCTGACCCTGCTTGCAGAAGTACCGAAATACAGGCAAGGGCAACCGGTGTCAGTCGTCGGGTCATTGTATGCCCCCTCAGAAATGTTCTGTGAATGGAGTCTTGTTCACCATGGCATATGTCGCGTAGAAACACGTGAACGGTCAATCAATTGGAGTCTGATTACGACAATAAGTTGTACGCATTGGGCCGTCTCATTGGGCCGTCTAACGCAATACGTTGTACGTCCTTTCCCGAAAGGTACTTAGTGCCTGACCGCCCCCCCCTGTTTTTTGAAGTCTCCCCACCTATTTTTTTGCACTGCGCCAAAAGAGTCACCGATGGAAACAGAAACTTATACGCAAGGTGTCTACGCCACAACTTCCCGGCAAGCCATGCGGTTTGCGTTCGCAATTGGATTAATGCAGCGGACCGCCGCAGGCACAACGGCCCAGACGGACCTCGGCGGCGTGCGCCTGATCGATGCGCGGCAACAACGCAAAGAAAGCTGGATCATGATGCGAAGTCCTCACCCGCTGAGATCCAGCCGTGCAAATCCATGGGCATGTGCATGGTCGCTGCACATACTCCGCTCCGATGGAGTCAGGTGGCGCGCCAAGTCGCAGGGGCCTAATTTATACAATGGTCGGTTCGCGAATGGGCACTGAGGAATGCATGTAATTGCGCGGAATAAGCTTTCTGATCGGCATGCCTCTCCATCGGTTGAAAACCTATCCCTACCCTACTGCGATAGGCTTCTGGACGCCTACGCGATATCATAAGTCGAGGGAACGTGTATGCGGAACAATTGCATGATTGGCCGGCCCTCGATCATGGCTGTCGTGTTGGCGGCGATGCTGCAATTCGGCGTCGCAAGTGCACAGGAAACCGTGGAGATTGCCCCAGTTGAAGAAAAAAAGCCGGGCAGGCGAATGCTTTGTCGTGACCAGACTCTAATGAACTTACCGTTCACGTTTCTTCGCGACATGTGCCATGGTGAACTATAAGACTACCGCTTCTGCAAGCCTGTCCCAGCCAGGAAAATCGCAACCTTGTTCCGCATCCGGATGCGGCATCGTCGACGGTAACAGCAGCAATAAACGATCCCGAAGTTTTCGCGCGATCGCCGTCCTGCTTGGCTGTATTGTCGGCAGCGCGCCCGGCAGTCACGCCGCCTCCGTCGAAGCGACAACCCGCACGGCGCCCAAGAGCATCATTGCCTGGTCGTATGAAAATACCAACTCGCCCCAGTTCGACGTACTCAAGGAGGCTGCCGCCAAATTCAACCGCGAGCAACACGCGTATCGGGTTGAAATGATGTCGGGTAACCCTTACAGAGATAAGTACAAGGAGGCGGCCAACGGCACCTTGCCCTGCCTGATGAACCTCGATGGCTCGGAACTGGCCGGATTGGCGTGGCCCCAGTATTTGCAATCCATCGAACGATTCGTCACCCCGCAATGGTTGAAGGACTTCCTGCCCTCCATCGTCGCTCAGGGAAGGTACCAGGGCCGGCTCTACGTCTTGGGACAATTCGACTCCGGCGTGGTTTTATGGGGCAACCGCCGCTACCTGCGCGCCGCCGGCGTGCGCATTCCCACACTGGAATCTCCCTGGAGCGTGGCGGAATTCGAGAAAAACCTGGCCAAGCTGGCCACGTTGAAGGAAGTGGACTATCCCCTGGACCTTTCTCTCCACGTCAAGCTACACCTATTTTATTCCTATGCTTTTTCCCCGATTCTCCAGAGCTTCGGCGGCGACTTGATCGATCGTCGCAATTATCGTACTGCCAAGGGGGTGCTCGACGGTCCGCAGTCGGTGCAGGCGATGACGCATTTCCAGCGCTGGTTCCAGAACGGCTGGACCCGGACTGTTCCCGTTTCCGCCGAAGGGAAAGACTTTGCCATG
>CAMLDH010000451.1 GCA_946478765.1 uncultured Oxalobacteraceae bacterium
ACTACGGTGCGTTCGTGGAAGTCGAGCAGGGCATCGAAGGCCTGGTGCACGTCTCCGAAATGGACTGGACCAACAAGAACGTGGCGCCGAACAAAGTCGTGCAATTGGGCGATGAAGTCGAAGTCATGGTCCTGGAAATCGACGAAGAGCGTCGTCGCATCAGCCTCGGCATGAAGCAGTGCAAAGCCAACCCATGGGATGACTTTGCTGTCACGCACAAGAAGGGCGACAAAGTCCGTGGCGCGATCAAATCGATCACCGACTTCGGCGTGTTCATCGGCCTGGCCGGCAACATCGATGGTTTGGTGCACCTGTCCGACCTGTCCTGGACCGAAACCGGCGAAGAAGCTGTGCGCCGCTTCAAGAAAGGTGACGAATTGGAAGCAATCGTGTTGGCAATCGATGTTGAGCGCGAGCGCGTTTCCCTGGGCGTCAAGCAACTCGAAGGCGATCCATTCAACAACTTTGCTGCAATGAACGACAAGGGCGCGCTGGTAACCGGCACGGTCAAATCAGTCGAGCCAAAAGGCGCAGTGATCCAGTTGTCCGAAGAAGTCGAAGGCTATCTGCGCGCTTCCGAAATCTCTCGCGACCGCGTGGAAGATGCCGGTACGCACCTGAAAGTCGGCGATACGGTCGAAGCGATGGTCATCAACATCGATCGCAAGGCACGTGGTATCCAGTTGTCGATCAAGGCGAAAGACAATGTCGAGACACAAGAAGCCATGCAGAAGATGTCTTCGGACTCCAATGCCGCTTCCGGTACGACCAGCTTGGGTGCGCTGTTAAAAGCGAAACTCGACAACAAGAACTAAACTAAGGGTCGAACCCATTCATGACAAAGTCGGAGCTGATTGCCCGCTTGGCTGAGCGTTATCCGCAACTGGTCGCCAAGGATGCGGATTACGCGGTCAAAACCATACTCGATGCAATGACGGATGCTCTGGCAACCGGCCAGCGTATCGAGATCCGTGGTTTTGGCAGCTTTGCATTGAACAGCCGTCCGCCGCGTATTGGGCGTAATCCGAAGTCGGGTGACAAGGTGATGGTGCCGGAAAAGCGGGTGCCGCACTTCAAGCCGGGCAAGGAATTGCGCGAACGCGTGGACGCGATGGTCGGGCAACCGATCAAGGAAGATTGAGTCGGAATGATTGTTGGGGATGGAGCGGGCCGCGTAGGTTACAGCGGTGCTGGGGCGACTCTTGAGTTTGTCCCACAACAAATAAAACCTGAAACGGCATCCGCGGATGCCGTTTTTTTTCACGTACAATTTCAGTTGTTCTTAAACTTTCGCAACAATACGTGGTCGCAATATCCGACCATGGTGAGCGATAAGGAAGCCGCGTCATGAAACTGCTGTTTAAAATCGTCGCTGCCATTCTCTTTGTCCTGTTTTTCGGTTTTGCATTGAAGAATACGCAGGAAGTGGCGCTCCATTTTTTCCTCGATTATGAAATACGCGGTCCGCTGGTTCTCCTGTTGCTTGGCTTCTTTGCAGCAGGAGGTGCATTGGGTGTGTTGGCAATGACGCCAACCGTATTTCGTCATCGCCGCGAACTATCGAAACACAAGAAGATCATCGACACCATGCAGCAAGAGAATGAAGCGAAACGTCTGGCGCGGATGCAACCGCCGCAACCCGACAGCATTGTGAATAAATAACGGCAATGAACTCACTTGAATCTCGAACCATCACAAGAATAAACGCGCATGGAATTTGAAACCTGGTGGCTGCTGGCGATTCCCGTCTTTTTCGGACTGGGATGGATTGCTGCGCGTGTCGATATCAATCAATTGGTATCCGAATCACGCAGTTTGCCGATAGGCTACTTCAAGGGGCTGAATTTTCTGCTCAATGAGCAGCCTGACAAAGCGATCGACGCTTTCATTGAAATCGTCAAGCTCGATCCCGAAACAGTGGAATTGCATTTTGCACTTGGCAACCTGTTTCGGCGACGCGGTGAAATCGAGCGCGCGATTCGCGTTCATCAAAACCTGCTGGCACGGCCTGACTTGCCGCTGGAAAATAAAGTACATGCCCAATTTGAGTTGGGCCAGGATTATCTGAAAGCCGGATTGCTTGATCGCGCAGAAGAAACATTCAATCAACTGGTCGACACGCAATACAGCGCACAAGCGCGTCGGGCATTGCTGGAAATTTATCAGCGCGAAAAGGAGTGGACGCGCGCCATCGATGCGGCGCGCGCGTTGCAAGAATCCGGGGCTGGCGGACGGCAAAAGGAAATCGCGCAATTCCATTGCGAACTGGCGCAAGACGAATTGGTGCATACGCACCCGGATGCGGCGATGGCCGAGCTGGAAAAAGCCTGGGCCGCCGATCGCAAGAGTGTGCGTGCTACCATCCTGATGGGGGATGCGTATCTGGCCAAAGGCGATATCGAAAATGCATTGCTCACATGGCGGCGCGTCGAGCAGCAGAGTGTGCCGCATGTGGCACTGGTTGCGCAGCGTTTGATGGACGGGTATCGTGCAGTCGGGCGGCCGCAAGAAGGCGCCAATCTGCTGAAGTCGTATCTGGCGGAAGCATCGTCGATCGATTTGCTGGAAGTGGTGTTCAAGGCAGTACTGGATCTGGATGGCGTCGATGCGGCGAACCAGTTGGTCAGCGATGAATTGC
>CAMLDH010000452.1 GCA_946478765.1 uncultured Oxalobacteraceae bacterium
TGCGCATTGCCGAAGAGACCGCGCAACAGGTGCAGATCGAGGTGGCCGACTTGCCGGCGATCCTCGGGCCGAAGCGATTCGAAAGCGAACTGGCGATGCGCACCAGCTTGCCGGGTGTCGCGACCGGCCTGGCGTGGACGCCGGTGGGCGGCGACATCCTGTTCGTCGAAGCGAGCCGCACCCCCGGTAGCGGCAAATTGATCCTGACCGGGCAACTGGGCGATGTGATGAAAGAAAGCGCGCAAGCCGCGCTGACGCTGGTCAAGGCGCATTGCGCCGAATTGGATATCGCGCCCGAGCTGTTCGAGAAAAGCGATATCCATGTGCATGTGCCGGCCGGCGCGATACCGAAGGACGGCCCCAGTGCCGGGGTGGCGATGTTCGTCGCGCTCGCGTCGCTGATGATGGACCGCCCGGTGCGCAGCGATCGCGCGATGACCGGCGAAATCAGTTTGCGCGGCTTGGTGCTGCCAGTGGGCGGCATCAAGGAAAAAGTGCTGGCGGCGCTGCGCGCGGGGATCGATACGGTGCTGCTGCCGGCACGCAATCGGAAAGAATTGGAAGAAATTCCGGAAGATGCGCGGCGCCGGTTGACATTTGTGTGGCTCGACACGGTAGACGACGCAGTGCGCGAGGCGATCGGCGTGTCAGCCGATCCGTGAATGAATGACTGGTACCTGAATCGGAGCTGCGTGATGAGAAAAGATCTGGAGACGGTGAACGACAGCCTGAACGAAATGACAGAAAAGCCGGGCCCATACCCGTTAAGCAACATGGACGATCGGAACAGGATCGGCTATCCGTTTTTCAATTTCCGCTATACGTATCTGGAACTATCGGCGCACGGCGGGACGGCGAATGTGAAGGTGCGCGAAACGCGCTTTGAAAATGGCAGGGTGATTTCTGAAGAATGCGAAGGCGCGCTGGATCACGATGCGGTGCACCGCATGATGCTTGACGCGCAACATCAATTCGCGCAGCAGATGACGGCGTTCATGCAAGCCTTCCTTGCCTTTTCACCATTTCGACTGCTCGGGCGTTCAGACGAATAACGGGATCACGAATTTTGCGTCTGTTGCGGCAAGCGGCTGCGATGCGTCACCATTCGCTCGTGCAAACGCGTGACCGCCTTGCTGCCGGTTTTAACGCACAAGAATGGAAATACGCCGTGAATCAGACAGGCGATGCCCGACACCAATAGCGGCAGCGCGAATGAAAACGCCATCCCCATGTGCTGGAAATAGCTTTCGCCGACCGATGCCGGATGCTTTGTGAATGCGGAGAAAAGTTTTTTCATAGCCCTTATTGTAGTAACGGCCACGCGGAATGGGCTTCTAAAAATTTATCTCAAATTGCGCATAATGAGAAAAAATTTCTAATTATTGCCCTATTTGTGGTTAAATTTCCTGCATGGATAACAAAGACCTTGAAATACTCTCCTTATTGCAAAAGGACGCGTCTATCCCGCTGACTGAACTGGCGAGCGCGGTCAAGCTGTCGTCCACGCCATGCTGGCGCCGGGTGCAGAAGTTGCGCGACGACGGCGTGATCCGGCAGCAGGTGACTTTGTGCGATCCAGGCAAGCTCAATCTCGGCGTCACGGTATTCGTTGCGCTGAAGACCGGCCAGCACAACGATGCATGGACGAAGCGCTTCATCGGCGCCACGCGCGACATGCCCGAGATCGTCGAGATCTATCGCATGAGCGGTGATATCGATTACCTGCTCAAGGTGGTCGCGCCGGACATCGCCGGCTATGACCAGGTTTACAAAACGCTGGTGAAGGCGGTCGATTTGCAGGATGTCAGTTCCAGCTTTGCGATGGAAGTGCTGAAGAGCACGACTGCGCTGCCGCTCGACTATGTGCAGATCAAGAGCGCGTAGTCTGCCTATCCGCGTAAGTCTGGCCGATTTCCGACGAGAACATCCGCTGTTGCCGCCGACTTGCTGCCGGCGATTGGCAAATTGCTCTTGCCGCGGTAAGCGAACACCACCGAAGTCTTCACCTTGCCGCTCGTGTTTTTCCCCGCCGCGTGAAACAAGCCGCTGTGAAAAAACAGCACATCGCCTTGTTGCAGCTCCAGCGCCTTGCCTTGCGCGAACAGCGGCTGGTTCGCCGCCACATCCGGCCGCAGAAAGTCGCGTTCATCCAGTTGCCCGGGCTGCATCTGCAGCCGGTGCGAGCCGGGAATCACCAGCAGTGCGCCATTGACCGCGGTTTCCGGCCCCAGCGCCAGCCATACCGAAATCAAGTCGGGCCGCGCAAACGACCAGTAGCGGATATCGCGATGCCATCCGGTTGCGGTGCCGAAATCGGGGCGCTTGGTCATCACGCAGTTGTGATGCGCCAGCGTCAGGCACACGTCTTCGCCCAATAACTGGGCCAACCTGGTCGCGAGACGCGCATCCTGCGCCCACGCCTGGAAACAGTCGTGCCGGTGATACACGCCGCGCAAGCGCCGTATGGTTGTGCCGCCCGGCGCATCGATTGACGCCGGCGCACCGGGATAGCCGACGTCGCGCTCGTATTCGAGCGGCGGCACGGCGCGCTGCAGATGGTCTTGTGTCACCGCCAGCATCCGCTCGCACGCAACGGGCGGCAGCATGCCT
>CAMLDH010000453.1 GCA_946478765.1 uncultured Oxalobacteraceae bacterium
CTGGCGTCGAATCATCACTGTAGACCGCGCGCGGCTGCGAGCGATGGTTCGGTGCGACATGGGCAGATGGCGTGTGGGAAGGCGCTCTGGCTTCTTTGGTTGATGCGGGGGGCGAATTGCTGCTGCTATTGGCGGCCGGCGCGGCATTCGTGGAACCGGCCGTACCGGCTGCGCTTGCGGCCGTCGTGTCGAGCGGCGCCGCCAATGTGGCCGGCGCTGCGGTGCTGTGTGAATTGGGCAGGATGCCGGTAATCGCAGCGACGCCGACCAGGCTCACCAACATGACCGACACCGCCGCTGCTGCCACCAATGGATGGATGCGATTGGGTGTTTTTACGATTTCCATTCTTGCCTCCGGTTAAATACATGCAGTGCGCATTGCACACGCCTATGAACAAATTATCGGAGGGAAGTCGGGCCGAACATAGAGCGAGAATGTGTCAGATGTAAGCCTTTGTAACCAACGCGCTCATTGATGCGCAAACAAAACGGGACCGCTTGCGCGATCCCGTCTGTGGTATTGCACTGATGCCGGATTATTCTTCGCGGCGCAGATGCGGGAACAGGATCACGTCGCGAATATTGGGTGAATCGGTAATCAACATCATCAGGCGATCGATGCCGATACCGCAACCGCCGGTCGGCGGCAGACCGTACTCCAGTGCCCGGATGTAATCGGCGTCGTAAAACATCGCCTCTTCATCGCCCGCATCTTTCGCCGCCACTTGCGCCTGAAAACGCGCGGCCTGGTCTTCCGCATCGTTCAACTCGGAGAAGCCATTGGCGATCTCGCGGCCGGTCATGAACAATTCGAAACGCTCCGTGATGCCCGGCACCGTATCCGATGCGCGCGCCAGCGGCGACACTTCAATCGGGTAATCGATGATGTAGGTCGGCTCCCACAATTGCGCTTCGGCAGTTTCTTCAAACAGCGCCAGTTGCAACGCGCCCAAACCGGCAGTGGCAAACGGCTCGACGCCGAATTTTTTCAGTTCGGTCTTGATGAACGCCGCGTCGTGCAACTGCTCGTTCGTGTATTGCGGCGCGTACTTGTTGATCGCGCCGACGATCGTCAGGCGCTGGAACGGCTTGCTCAAGTCGAGTTCGCGCCCCTGATAAGTCAGGCACGCGGTGCCGTGCGCATCCACCGCCGCTTGCCGGATCACCGCTTCGGTGAAATCCATCAGCCATTGGTAATCGACATACGCCGCATAGAATTCCATCATCGTGAATTCCGGATTGTGGCGCGGCGACACGCCCTCATTGCGGAAGTTGCGGTTGACTTCGAACACGCGGTCGAATCCGCCCACCACCAGACGCTTTAAATACAGTTCGGGCGCGATGCGCAAAAACATTTGCATATCAAGCGCATTGTGATGCGTGATGAATGGCTTGGCCGCCGCACCGCCAGGGATGGTGTGCAGCATCGGCGTTTCGACTTCCATGAATTCATGTTCAGCCATGAAGCGGCGAATCGACGACATCGCGGCAGTGCGCGCCTTGAAGGTGCGGCGCGTTTCATCGTTCATGATCAGATCGACGTAACGCTGGCGGTATTTGGTTTCCTGATCGGCCAGACCATGGAACTTGTCCGGCAGCGGCCGCAGCGATTTGGTCAACAGGCGCAGGGTCGTCACCTTGACCGACAGCTCGCCGGTCTTGGTCTTGAACAGCGTGCCTTCCGCCCCCAGGATATCGCCCATGTCGAAATGCTTGAACGCGTCATGCGCCGCTTCGCCCACCAGTTCATTGGTAATGTAGAGCTGGATGCGGCCCTCGGCCTCGGTGATGCCGGACGCATCCTGGATCGTCGCGAAGGACGCCTTGCCCATCAGGCGCTTGAGCATCATGCGGCCGGCGACGACCACCTTCACGGCTTTTTCTTCCAGCGCTTCGCGCTCGATGCTGCCGTATTCGGCGTGCAGTGCGGCGGCCTTGTGTTGCGGACGGAAATCGTTCGGGAACGCGATGCCCTGCGCACGGATTGCGGCAAGCTTGGCGCGGCGTTCCGCGATCAGGGTGTTTTCGTCTTGCTGGGCCGCCGGCTGTTGTTGGTCTGTCGTCATGGCTGAGTGTGAATCAATCAAATAGGTTGTGTGGATCGAAAATGAATGCGCGCTTGATCGACAGGGCGGGTTACACGCCTTGCTTCAGCGACGCGGCGATGAAGTCGTCCAGATCGCCGTCCAGCACGGCCTTGGTGTTGCCTGTTTCAAAGGTGGTGCGCAAATCCTTGATGCGCGACTGATCCAGCACGTAGGAGCGGATCTGGTGGCCCCAGCCGACGTCGGTCTTGGAGTCTTCCAGCTTTTGCTGCTCGCTCATGCGCTTGCGCAATTCCAGTTCGAACAAGCGCGATTTCAGCATTTCCCATGCTTCGGCGCGGTTGCGATGCTGGCTGCGGTCGTTCTGGCATTGCACCACGATGCCGGATGGGCCGTGCGTCAAGCGCACCGCGGAATCGGTCTTGTTGATGTGCTGACCGCCGGCGCCGGATGCGCGGTAGGTATCGACGCGCACATCGGCCGGGTTGACGTCGATGTCGATCGAGTCGTCCACTTCGGGATACACGAATATGCTGGAGAACGACGTGTGACGGCCGTTGG
>CAMLDH010000454.1 GCA_946478765.1 uncultured Oxalobacteraceae bacterium
TCAAGCTTACCGACCAACTCGCAATCTGAAAAACAGGTTACGCGTGCTTGGTCGGGTGCATTAAAACATCCGGCGCATCGCGATGCGCCCTACAAATTTCGTTGAGTGACCGGCTTCAGTCTATACCGGGCGGTGACTGTATCTGTTCGATTCATCGGATAGCACGTTGGGCTAACGCTTTATCAGCCCAGCATTCAATGAGATAACCCGACGAGATATCGCAGAGCGAACATACCAGGCGCCACCTACTTTTTCACCGTCAATCTCGCCGATCGAACAAGCAATCTCCTCGCTGACCACATTGATGTGCTCCGGAACGCCATGCGAAAATCCGCCACTCCCATCCCTTTGACATCATCGCGATGGTGGTATTGCCGGATCATTTGCACGCCATTTCGCGACTGCCGGAAGGCGATGCGGATTTTCCGCTGCGCTGGTCTTTGATCAAGGCGGCATTTTCACGTGCGATCCCGAAGGCCGAGGCGATACGACGCAGCAGAAAAATGAAACGCGAGCGCGGCATATGGCAACATTCGAAATCCCTGCCCCCCCCCTTGCCAGTCGAAAAAGTCCATCGATTTCATTGCCACGTTATGGGTGAGGATTGGTATTGCATTGCGCTCGATTTTTCTCGCTCACGCTTACTCATAAATAGTACACTGAGAAAATAGTCGGCCTCGGAATTTACTTGGCCGCGGCCTTTTTATTCGCGCCGACGAAGGAAATAACTTTGGAAAATCAGAGCCGTCCCACTTATTGATGTCAAACGAAGCGATTTCATGCAGGGAGAAAAAAGAGTGAAAAATATGAAAATTGGTGTTCGTCTTGCTTTAGGGTTTGCTGTGGTTCTTGCGCTGCTGTTCATGATGGCGCTTATTGGGCTGTCACGCATGGAGAAAATTCAGGATCAACTTGACGACATCACTGGCGACAACATAGTCAAGGTCAAGTTGGCTACGGAAATGGGTGATGCCGTACAAACGATCGCCATTGCGGTTCGCAACGTCATCTTGCTCGCGGAAGACTCGGAACGGGGGCCCGAAGTGAAGCGGATCTCCGATCAACGCGAAAAGTATGACAAGAATGTCAAAACGTTGACAGAGATGGTGAAGAGCGAATCGGGCAAGGCGTTGCTTGCCAAGATCGAGGCAGCGCGTGCGCAAACTCGCCCATTAGTGGACAAGACAGTTGCATTGGGACAGGCAAACAATGATGCGGAGGCGACCAAGGTGCTCTTGAGGGAAGTCCGCCCGGCGCAGCGCAAATGGTTGGATGCGCTGGATGAGATGACGCAGTACCAGGAAAAGAATACCGCCAAAGAGGTCGAGGAGGCGCACATCACTTATGGTAATGCGCGCTTGCTGGTCTGGTCCGTCACCATCGCGGCCCTGATAGCCGGCGCACTGGTTGCTTGGTTCATCACGAAATCGATCACGAAGCCGATCAATACCGCAGTGACGTTTGCGAAAGCGGTTGCCGCGGGCGATTTGACGCAGTCGATCGTCGTCGACAGCAAGGATGAAACCGGCCAGCTGCTGCAGGCACTCAAGGACATGAACGAGAGCCTGGTGAGGATCGTCGGCGAAGTGCGCGGCGGCACCGACACGATCGCTGCCGCGTCGCAGCAGATCGCCTCCGGCAACGCCGACCTGTCCTCGCGCACCGAGGAACAAGCCAGTTCGCTGGAAGAAACCGCCTCGTCGATGGAAGAGCTGACCTCGACGGTGAAACAGAATGCCGACAATGCACGCCAGGCCAACGGACTGGCGGTGACCGCCTCCGAAGTCGCGAGCAAGGGCGGCGCGGTGGTGTCGGAAGTGGTCGGCACCATGGGCGCGATTAATGACTCGGCCAGGAAGATCGTCGACATCATCGGCGTGATTGACGGCATTGCATTCCAGACCAACATCCTGGCCTTGAATGCGGCGGTGGAAGCGGCACGCGCCGGCGAGCAGGGGCGCGGCTTTGCGGTGGTGGCTTCCGAAGTGCGCAATCTGGCGCAGCGCAGCGCGGCGGCGGCCAAGGAAATCAAGGTATTGATCGGCAACTCGGTGGAAAAGGTGGATGTGGGCAGCAAGCTGGTGGACCAGGCCGGGACGACGATGCAGGAAGTGGTCGATAGCATCCGGCGGGTGACCGACATCATGGGCGAGATTACGGCGGCTAGCCAGGAACAGAGTGCCGGCATCGAGCAGGTGAACCAGGCGATCGCGCAGATGGACGAGGTCACGCAACAGAATGCGGCGCTGGTGGAAGAAGCGGCGGCGGCCTCGGAGGCGATGCAGGAGCAGGCGGGCAACTTGGCGCAGGTGGTCGGCGTGTTCAAGCTCGATCGCATGCAGCAAGCGGCAGTGGTGGCGATGCCTGCCAGGGTGGCGGCAACGCCGAAGGCGCATGCCGCGCCATTGGCGAAGAGACGTGTACCGGCTGTCCGGGCATCGGCCCAGCCGCTGCAGGTCAAGCGGGTCGCCAGTGCCGGGACCGCTAGCGGCGACGACTGGGAAGAGTTCTGATCGAGATATATATCGTCTGAAAGTCCGAACGACAGGAACAGGCCCGGCTAATTCGGCGCGACTTGCTGGCGTATCAGC
>CAMLDH010000455.1 GCA_946478765.1 uncultured Oxalobacteraceae bacterium
TCTCGCGACGGTTTATGGGCCATCCACCTCAGTGCACAACTTACTCAGCTACAGCGGCGGCTCCCAGATGCCGCAGCAGACGAAGTTGATGATGATGGCGATGATTGCATTTATCCGCTTGTACGGTTACTTCACATTCGCCCGGGCGTGGATAAGCGTGCGCCGTATCGGAGGCGGCCAGAACGGGTCTGACGAGATTTTTAAAGCGGCGATGATCCGGCTGTTCGCCGGCATTGCGTTGATCAACATCGTGGAGACGGTGAATGTAATATCGAGCACTTTTGGTTTCGGAAACGTTCTTTAATTAATCGTTGTTTTTTGTCCTAATGGAGTCCTGTATGTCCAAGAAATTCAGCAATCTCACTAAAACACTGGTCAAGGGTATTGCGTTGGCGATGCTGGGCGTGTCCCAATTTGTGGTCGCAAAAGATATCGGCAAGGTCGCGGAAAATGTGTCTGGCAGCTTCAATTCTCTCGCTTTGGCAGCGCAGGGTTTCTTCGCCCTGGTTGGCATCATTCTCATTGGCATGAGCATCTTTACTTTCATCAAACACAACAAGACTGATGGCCAAGGTGCAAAGATATCCACGGCGTTCGTTTACCTGATTGGCGGCGGATTGCTGTTCTTTATCGCGAGCCTGATTCAGACTACTGGTGACACGGTGTGGGGCGAGGGCGGCGGTGACCGTGCTCGCGTAACCATCCAGCGTTAAGGCGAAAGATATGCTTGCTGAGATCTCGTTGTCGGTCTGCCGTGATGTCCGGCGCATGCCGTTGATTTATCACATGTCTAATCGTGACAAGGGGGCAGAACGCTTTCGAGAAACGGTGGTTGGACAGGGGCGCTTCGGCAGGCGGTGCTTCTATTGCGATTTTGCATTCGGTATGACGGATGCGTACGAGATTCACAATCTCGACGGCGACCATACCAATAATGCGCCGGATAACCTTGCTCTGATTTGTGAATTGTGTCATTCGCCGTTTCATCTGGATCTAGTATCGCGCAAATGGTCTCCCGACCCGGGCAAGATTATTTTCTTGCCTGAGCTATCGCATGCGGAGCTGAACAACCTGCTGCAGGCGATTTTTTACGCGATGGCAGTTCAAATGGCCGGCGACCCTGACGACGAGGCGAATAAGCCGATCGCTCAGCCCCATACCGTCTACAAACGGCTGCTCGATCGTGCCGCCCAAGTCGAGCAAAACGCTCAGCAGGAGGTCATTCGACCAGGTCTCTCCGATCCTTTCACATTAAGTCGAGTGCTCGTCGACATGGATGATGAGACCTACGCTCAGCGCGACAGCTTGCTGGCCGGATGCCGTTATTTACCGGCGGCAGATTACTTTGTTGAGAAGGCCAAGTTGTGGAACTCAAATGGGGCAGCGTTTAGTCGTCTCGATACCGGCGCTTGGCGCGGTGTTGCCGGCATAACGGAGTGATGGATGGGCGTAAAACAATTTGGCTGCGTCCGCTTCGACTCCGATGACCCCAACTTGGGCGGCTGGGCGGCAGTAGACGGTGGTGACGCATTCCGCATTTCGTCGGTCGGGAATCTCGACAACGATACGCTCTGGTGGACGAACTTGTCTTTCGCTGCGATCCATGGAGCGAACCTGAATAAGACTCCCTACATCAAGCGCACGACGTATTTGAATTCGTGGCTGCAGGATGGGCAAGAGGAGATATGCCAGGGATGGGGCTTCTTACGGCGTACACATACGGAAAAGGCCATCACAGAAGGCTTGTCCGGGATCTTCGGTAGAGTGATGCGCTTTGCCAGTGAAAAATACGGTATCCAGTACCAGCGCACGGTGCCGATGCATGACAATCTGGCAGACGAGCTGCGTTGCCGCATTTTGCCGGACAAGGATCCGCATATTGGTCCCGAGGTTGATAGCGCGCTGTCAGCGGCGCACCAGTACTACACGTATTGCATGACGCCATATTTCAATAAGGAAGAGACCGTCATGGTGCGTTTTGCGGTACCGGCTGTGACCTATGCGAACGAAATGATGGCCGCGATCGTGCCGTCAGACCAGGTGGAGTTTGTGCATGCAGATCAGCTGCCGCCACCGAGACTGAGACTGGAGTGGGTAATCAACCACGCGAGACCTGCACTGGCCCGCGTTACCGTCTCGAATATTCATCCGGACTACGTCAACGTCATCGCCTTTGCAAACGGAGCGAAGGCGGGGAGCAACAGAGCATGGATATCCCAGCCGGAACTGCTTTTGCTGTCCCAATACGCGAACGTCGAGATCAGTTCTCTTTTTCTTTTCGGAGGGTACGATGCGTTGCCTGACGAGGCGCGCTTGCCTGCATTTACGGCAATGCAGGCGATGACGCCTAGCGCCGAAGTGATCGCGTCGAACCATTGGATCGGACTCGCTCGCGAAAATTGCTTCAGATTGGAACCGAAGAGTACCGACTACCGTGCAATTTCGCCGCGTGCGACCTGGATAACGGCAATTGATCGCTTTGTCATGTTCACCTATGCGCTACAGCTACACCGTGCGGGGATAGCGATTCGCAGGTATGGAGCTGGCGCAGTGACAGTCTTCGTCCCCAAGCACAAT
>CAMLDH010000456.1 GCA_946478765.1 uncultured Oxalobacteraceae bacterium
GATAGACCTTGGTGACTGGAGTTCAGACGTGTGCTCTTCCGATCTCTTCATCAACGCGCGACGCGTGGCGAGGGTGGTCGATGTCGAGATACCGATTGCGAATCTGCCGGACGCGCTGCATGGCTTTACCATCGCGCAGATCAGCGATATCCATGTCGGCCCGACAATCAAGCGCGGCTATCTGGATGCGATCATCGACGCGGTCAATGCGCTCGATGCCGATCTGATTGCGGTGACCGGCGACCTGGTCGATGGCAGCGTCAGCCAACTGGCGGAACACACCGCGCCGCTGGCGAAATTGAAAGCGCGGCACGGCGCCTATTTTGTCACCGGCAACCATGAATACTATTCGAATGCGTACGCCTGGATTGCGGAAGTGCGCCGCCTCGGCCTGATCGTGTTGATGAACGAGCATGTCGTGTTGACCCATCAACAGGTGTCGGTTGTAGTGGCAGGCGTGACCGATTACAGCGCCCATCATTTCGACGAAGCACATCGCAGCGATCCGCATGCGGCGCTGGCCGGCGCGCCGCGCCATGCGGCAGTGAAGATATTGCTGGCGCACCAGCCGCGTTCGGCGGCGGCGGCGGCCGATGCCGGGTTCGATTTGCAACTGTCGGGCCATACGCACGGCGGGCAATTTTTCCCGTGGAATCTGTTTGTGCCGCTGCAACAGCCGTATACCGCCGGCTTGAATCGGCTGCGCGCATTGTGGGTCTATACCAGCCGCGGCACCGGCTACTGGGGGCCGCCGAAACGGTTGGGCGCGCCGTCCGAAATCACGCGGCTGCGGCTGATGCCGGCACCGGCCAGTCCGTCCGGCAAACGCGCTTCTTCCCCGCATCTGGTCCGCTGGTCCTGCGCCGCGCGTTTTTCACTCGGCATTCAACGCGGATACAAGCGATGCTTGCGCAGATAGTTAACGCTCCCCCGCATGAACTCCACCGCCCCGAACGAATTGCGATAATCCCTGAAAGTCTTGACCGGCGTCCGCATGATTTCGTCAAATTGCTCTACTGACAGTCCCAGCTTCTTGGACACGTAGACCAGATCCTGCTGCTGCAAATCTTCCGAATAGGGCGGCAACTGGATTTCCGCCAATGCCTCGTCACGCGTGACCTGACCGGCATTGATCAGATCCGACAGATGACCGTAGCGCTTGTCGACCCCGAACTTGCGGGGCAACACGTATCCCTGGTAAAAGCGCGTATAGATCGACTCATGATGCTTGCCGCCGTAGTCTTTCCAACCCAGTTTGTTGCGCAGCACTTCCTTCGCCTGCGCCTTGTGATAATCCACATAATTGAGAATCGAGACCGTTCTCACGCCGCGAATGCCGTGTATGTAGATCAGATACGCCAGGCTGAAGTGAGGATAGGTCTTCAGTTTCACCGTGCCGAAGCGGCGATATACATCCCTGATGAAGCGCCAGTCGGAGTGTCCGTAAGACCAGCCGGGCACGCTGATGGATTCCGTCGCGAAATTCATCCCTGAAATGTTGTACTTGATGCCGCGGCGCGCCGCCTCGTGCCACAGCACTGCGCCAATCGCATGGTCGGTTGGAATCTCGCCGTCCGGCGTGGATGCTTTGAGAAACGCCAACTGCAGGTCGCGGAATTCTTCCCAGTCAACCACGTAGGTGTACAGGTCAATGTCGAGATTGCGCAATACGCGTTCGATGTTGTTGACCGCAAGCTCCGAGTCCCAGCCGTTATCGAAATGGACCGCCAGCGGACGCAGCCCATACTGCTTGACGAGATAGGCGACATAGGTGCTGTCCACACCACCGCTCACACCCATGATGCAGTCGTACTCCCGGCCCCGCCCGGCGGCCTTGATCTTATCGATCAGTAGCTGCAGAGCCTGCCGTCCCTGTTCTCCGGGGATCACCCGTGCGCTCACCAGCCTGTCATAGCGCCTGCAGTGGTGGCACACGCCTTCGGCATCGAAGATGATGCTTCGATCCGCCACCGTATCCATGATGCAGCGGGTGCAGATTTGATACGTCGTGTCTTGCGGAACTCGATAAGTCATGCCATGGGATATCGCGGTCATTTGAACAGCATCTCCAATTTGTCGTATTCGGGATAGGTAATCAGCACCGCACGGTGCTTGCCATGAAAAACGAACATGCTGCCAGCCGCCACCGCCGAGGCGCCGGCGCCGACCGCTGCGCGCAAATGGTCGAGCGTGCCGGCGCCGCCGACCGCCACCACCGGCACCGACACGGCGTCGGACACGGTACGCACCAGTTCCAGGTCATAGCCGTCCATGGCGCCGTCCCTGTCGATGGCGTTAAGCAGGATTTCGCCCGCGCCGCGCGCCTCCATCTCCCGCGCGTACGCTACTGGATCGCGCTTCAGATCGCGCTGGCCGGATGCCACACAGACGGAATACCTACCGGTCCAATTGCGGCGTACATCGATCGACACGACCACACCCGAACAGCCCGCGAGCGCCGCGGCTTCCGATATCAGGCCGGGCGCGTCGGCCGCTGCGGTATTGAGGATGACTTTCTCGACACCGAGCGCATACAAGCGCCTGACATGATCGAT
>CAMLDH010000457.1 GCA_946478765.1 uncultured Oxalobacteraceae bacterium
CGGACAATTCCTGTTCGAGCGACAGCAGCGATTCTTCAATCAGATATTCGTGCGCCCTGGTGCGCACCGTCACGTATTTCAATTCTGCCTTCAAATACAGCACTTCATCGATCGGCACCAGCAACAAGCGGTCGCGTTCCTGCACCGACAAATGCGTGCGTTTCGATTGCAGCGTCGTCGCAACCGCAGCCATCGCATCGTGTTGCGACGGCACTTGCGCGCGCATGTCGACGACGCGCCGAATCGCGTCCGCCAAACGGGTGGCGCGCACCGGCTTCATCAAATAATCACGCGCATGCACCTCGAACGCTTTGAGCGCGAATTCGTCATATGCTGTCACAAAGATCACCGCCGGCGCGCCGTGCGGTTGCCTCGCGAGGTGGGCTGCCAGTTCGATCCCGCTCATGCCGGGCATTTGCACGTCGAGCAAAACGATATCGGCATGGGCTTGGGCGATGCCGTCCAGCGCCGCCTGCGCATTGTCCGCCGCCCCAACCAGCACATGGGGGCAATCGGCAGCAATGTCCGCCAACAAGGTCGTCAATCGGACACGCGCCGGCGCCTCATCATCCACAATGAATATGCGTGGAATCATGACAGTGCCGTCACATAGGGAAACCGCAAGCGCACTTCAAAAAAACCGTGTGTCGTCACGATCGTCAATTGCGCCTCCACATCATGCAACAGCGCTAGCCGTTCCCGGATGTTTTCCAGCGCCATGTGATTGCCCGGCGCTGGCGCATCGTCGCCTTGCGCAAGCGCGGTGACCGGATTGATCACGGCGATTTCGATGCGGTCGAGCGATCGGCTGATATGAATCTGGATCAACACCGGCTCACGCGCCGGTTCCACCCCGTAATGCACCGCATTTTCCAGTAGCGGCTGCAACAGCAAGGCGGGAATTTGCGCCTTGCGCAATACCTCGTCGGCGATACCGGCAGTCTCCCACTGCACTTGCAGGCGCTCGCCCAGACGGATTTGTTCGATCGACAAATACTGTTTGCATATTCGGATTTCATCTTCCAGCGAGGTGATGTCGCGCGCATCGCGCATCAGCACGCGGAACAAATCGGCCAGGTCTTCCAGTGTCGTTTCGGCACGGCGCGGTTCGGTGCGGATCAGCGACAACACCGCGTTCAAGCTGTTGAACAGGAAATGCGGACGAATGCGCGCCTGCAACGCCTGCAACCGTGCCTCGGCCAATGCGGGTGAAAAGGCACGCGCACGCACCTCGAAGTAATGCTGCAATACGATGCCGAACAGTCCCGCGATCAATATGCCTTCGATGACGGTCAAGCGGGTGAAGCCGCCCAGCAGCAGATCATACGATAATGAAAATCGGATGAGCAAGGCGGTAACGGCCGCCGGCACCAATGCGCATGCGACGCGCTGCCCCCAGGGCGCAATGGTGCTGACAATCCTGCGTATCCCGCACAGGGCCAACAGCGATGACAGGCAAGCCAATTCGACAAGTATTGACGCCTCGACAAATGCCAGCAGGCCCGGCTTCAATGCATGGACTTGCAGCAGAATCCCCGCCAGCACTGCACCGTTGACTGCCAGCAGCGCACGTACCATCACGCCGGTATTGCAGCAATCCGGAATAACGATCTCGAGCGGTCCGCGGGCAGGAACAGTGGATGGCAGCATAGGTTCAAACGTTTATCGGGATAGGGTGCGCATGTTTTATAATCATGGAATTCACCGGAATATAATTATGACAGCACAACTCTCCAAAAAAAGCGAGGCTTGGTCGGCTCGTTTCTCCGAACCTGTATCCGATTTGGTAAAACGCTACACGGCGTCGGTCTTTTTCGACAAGCGCCTGGCCGAATTCGACATCCAGGGATCGCTGGCCCATGCGGAAATGCTCGCGCATCAAAAAATCATCGGGCCGCAGGACTATGCCGATATCCAGCGCGGCATGGCGCAAATCCAGTCCGAAATCGCGTCAGGCAAGTTCGAATGGCTGCTCGACCTGGAAGATGTGCATCTCAATATCGAAAAGCGCCTGACCGAACTGGTCGGCGATGCCGGCAAGCGTCTGCATACCGGCCGCTCGCGCAACGACCAGGTTGCCACCGACATCCGCCTTTACATGCGCTCGGCGATCGATGACATTGCCGGCTTGCTGCGCGATTTGCGCCTGGCGTTGCTGGATCTGGCGGAGCAGCATGCCGATACCATCCTGCCCGGCTTCACGCACATGCAGGTCGCGCAGCCGATCACCTTCGGTCACCACATGCTGGCCTATGTCGAAATGTTCGGCCGCGATGCCGAACGCATGGCGGACTGCCGCAAGCGCGTCAATCGCCTGCCGCTGGGCGCCGCCGCGCTGGCCGGCACCACCTTCCCGATCGACCGCGAACGCGTGGCGAAAACGCTCGGCTTCGACGATGTCTGCCGCAATTCGCTCGACGCGGTATCCGACCGCGATTTCGCGATTGAATTCTGCGCCGCTGCCGCGCTGGTGATGACCCATGTGTCGCGCATGTCGGAAGAACTGGTGATCTGGATGAGCCCGCGCGTCGGCTTCATCGA
>CAMLDH010000458.1 GCA_946478765.1 uncultured Oxalobacteraceae bacterium
AGCGTGAAATAGAGAAGCTGCCTCAAGTTGAAACATGCGCTTTTGGCCGCACCGCCTTGCGGGGGACGGATCGATCGCGAAAACATCGGCTTTACAACCGAATCTGCGCTGACACACTCCAGGCTCTATTCCACCAAGCCGTGCAGCATTGCATAACGCACCAATTCCACATTGTTCTGGAAGCTCATTTTCTGCATCAGTCGTGCCTTGTGGGTGCTGACGGTCTTGTTACTGATCTTCAGTTCGTCGGCAATTTCATTGACGCTTTTGCCGTGGACCAGCAACCGCAGAATATCGAACTCGCGCCCGGAAAGAAGCTCATGCGGCTGACAGTTGGCGGCATTGCCCACGTCGAACACCATCTTTTCCGCCAGCCCCGGATCGATGAATCGTCCCCCGGCAGCAACTTTATGAATGGCTGCCATCAGCGTTTTCGGATCGCTATCCTTGGTCAGGTAACCGGACGCCCCTGCCGCCAATGCGCGCCTGGCGATCTGCAATTCGTTATGCATGCTGAGCACCAGAATCGGCGGACAGCCGTTATGCGTGCGCAATCGGGCAATCAGGCTCGCGCCGCTGATGCCGGGCATGGTCATGTCCAGCAGAATCAGGTCGATGCTGTCCGTGCGCAGGGCGTCCAGCACCTCGCCCCCGCTCACCGCTTCGCCGGCCACGACAATGTCGCCCCCTAACGCGAACAACTGCTTCAATCCTTCGCGCACAATACCGTGATCGTCGGCTATCAATACTCGGATCATTGTTCGACCAGTACGTTATCAATCGGAAAACAGACTTTGACTACCGTCCCTCTACCGGGCTCACTGACAATATTCGCCTCGCCGCCGAGCACGAACCCCCGCTCCCGTATGCCGACCAGGCCGAAGGATTTCTTTTTGCGTATGCCCGGTTCGAAGCCTTTTCCATTGTCGCGTACTTCCAGGAAATAATGCGTATCGCTGCGCTCCAGGACGATCTCGACTTCGGTCGCGTGCGCATGACGGCTGATATTGGTAAGGGACTCCTGAACAATCCGGAACAGCTCGGTGGCAGGCTTTTCGTCCAGCGTGAGGTCTCCCCCGACGCGCAACAGGCACGCAATCCCGTGACGCTCGATGAACTCGTCCACCAGCCATTCCAGGGCCGACACGATTCCCATATCAAGCGCTGCCGGGCGCAGCGAAGACACCACGTTACGCACCACCTTGATCGTCGAATCCACCAAATTGATCATGCTGCGCGTCTTTTCTTCCAGCGCCGGATTATTTTCGCCGAACTGCAGGCCGATGAGAGAAACCCCGAGGCGCAAGGCGGAAAGGTACTGCCCCATTTCATCATGGATTTCACGCGTCAGGGCTTTGCGTTCCGCTTCGCGTTCCGACTCGCCACGCGCGGCCAGCTGGCGCAGCAACTGCTGCGATTCCTTGAGCCGGCGCTCGGTTTCCTTGAGCGCAGTGATGTTTCTGCCTATTGCCAGCGTCCCGACTGCCTGGCCATCCGGGTTGCGCTCCGCGACGACATGGAAAGCGTAATACGCAAGCTGGCCGTTCGGTGTCGATCCGCGCAGGAGGATTTCCGTTGCGGCACCGGTTTCCATCACCCGCTGCAAGACCATCCTGTATTCCTCGGCAGGCATGTCGCGCTGCCATTGCGCTTCCGGTACCTTGTGAAGCGTCTCACTGGGCGAGAGGCCGGTCTCACGTTCATAGGCTGGATTCACATAAAACCGCCGGCAGGCACAGTCATACCGTATAACCATGTCCGGCGAATTTTCGGCCAGGGTGCGAAACTCCTGTTCACGCTTGCGCAACAGCTCTTCGGTCTGCTTGCGTTCCAGGATTTCCGCATGTAACGCATCGACCGTATGGGCCAGTTCCGCAGTGCGTTCCACGACCCGCCGTTCCAGCTCGTCATGCGCCTGCCGCAACGCCTCCTGGGCTTGGCTGCGTTCGATTGCATAGCGAATCGACCGCATCAGCAATGCCGTGTCCACCGTCCCCTTGACAAGGTAGTCCTGCGCGCCCGACTGCACGGCCTGAACCGCGATTTCCTCGTCGAGCAAGTCGCTCAACACGACCAGTGCCGGCACCGCCGCCGCTTCCGACAACACGCGCCGCAGGGTATCCAGGCCGTTGCTTTCCGAGAGGCTCAGATCGAGCAGCACCACATCGGCCGGCTGCGCATTCAAATAGTCGAGGCCGGCGCTCAGGTTGTCGACCCACACCAATTTGCAGGCCAAGCCCTGCGCCTGCGCAAGCATGTCCTTAATCAGCCGCGCATCGCTCGGGCTGTCCTCGATCAACAGGATCCTGATTCTGGTGACGTTCATTTGCAGAGTGGCTTTCCTTCGCTTATCGGGAGTCAAGGTTGAACTGAGCAGTACCATCGCAAGGATGGTATGGCGAGCATCGCAGACCAAGGCCGCCGTCACAACCCATGACGTTGCGCAATCCTTAACAGGATGCACGCATTTCATTCTATTTGTCCAGCACTTGGTAAATGCGTCCACCGATACCGCTTCGTTAAGGCACGAGTACGGAATA
>CAMLDH010000459.1 GCA_946478765.1 uncultured Oxalobacteraceae bacterium
GGTCAGCTGCCCCCAGTCCGTATTCTCGTCAAATTCGATGCCGATCAATGTGGCGATGTCGGAATGTTCATCCAGTTCACTGTTTTCCAGACGATCAAGCAGCGCTTCCAGACTTGCGTCATCCAAGCGATGCAAGTTCAGGATATCGGCACGGAATAACAGCGCTTTGTTTGTGTTATCCCAGACCAAATCTTCTATGGGATAGATTTCCGAATAACCCGGCACCAGAATCCGGCAAGCAGTCGCGCCTAAATCGTCATACACCGCCATGTACGACTCTTTGCCCATGCCTTCGAGGATGCCGAACAAGGTCGCGGCTTCCTCGGCATTGGAGTTTTTACCGTGACCGGAAAAATCCCACTCGACAAAATCGAAGTCCGCTTTGGCGCTGAAAAAGCGCCACGACACAATGCCGCTGGAATCGATGAAGTGTTCGACAAAATTGTTCGGCTCCGTCACGGCTTCACTCGTAAAGGTGGGCTGAGGTAAATCGTTCAGGCCTTCAAAACTGCGACCCTGCAGCAGTTCCGTCAGACTGCGTTCCAGCGCCACCTCGAAGCTTGGGTGCGCGCCGAACGAAGCAAAGACACCGCCAGTTCGTGGATTCATCAAGGTGACGCACATCACCGGGTAGATTCCACCCAGCGACGCATCCTTCACCAGCACCGGAAAGCCCTGCTCTTCCAATCCCTGAATACCGGCCAGAATGCCGGGGTATTTCGCCAGCACGTCGTGCGGCACATCAGGCAGTGCGATTTCGCCTTCCAGAATTTCGCGCTTAACTGCTCGTTCGAAAATTTCGGAAAGGCATTGCACTTGCGCTTCGGCCAGCGTATTGCCGGCACTCATGCCATTGCTGACGTAGAGGTTTTCGACCAGGTTGGACGGGAAATACACCACTTCGCCGTCCGACTGCCGCACATACGGCAGCGAACAGATACCGCGCTGCACATTGCCGGAGTTGGTGTCGACCAGGTGCGAGCCACGTAACTCGCCATCGGGGTTGTAAATGGGCAGGCAGTATGCATCGAGAATGTCAGCCGGCAGCGCATCTTTACGGCCAGGCTTGAACCAGCGCTCGTTCGGGTAATGTACAAACGCCGCGTTGGCGATGTCTTCGCCCCAAAACGACCCGGCGTAGAAATGGTTGTTATTGAGCCGTTCGATATACTCGCCCAACGCCGACGCCAATGCGCTTTCTTTGGTCGCGCCCTTGCCATTGGTAAAACACATCGGTGAATGCGCATCGCGGATATGCAGCGACCACACATTGGGAATGATATTGCGCCACGAAGCGATTTCAATCTTGATGCCCAAGCCCGCCAAAACGCCCGACATATTGGCGATGGTTTGCTCCAGCGGCAGATCCTTGCCTGCAATAGTGGTGCTGGCGTCAGAAGCCGGCTTCAGCGTCAGCAACGACTGCGCATCGGCATCTAAATTCTCTACCTCTTCAATCACAAACTCGGGGCCGGCTTGCACCACTTTTTTCACCGTACAGCGCTCGATGGAGCGCAAGATACCTCGGCGGTCTACGTCCAGGATTTCCGGCGGCAACTCGACCTGAATCTTGAAAATCTGCTGGTAACGGTTTTCCGGATCAACAATATTATTCTGCGACAGGCGGATATTTTCGGTCGGAATGTTGCGAGTGTTGCAGTACAACTTCACAAAGTAAGCCGCACACAGGGCCGATGAGGCGAGAAAGTAATCGAAGGGACCGGGCGCCGAGCCATCGCCCTTGTAGCGGATAGGCTGGTCGGCCACGACCGTGAAATCATCGAACTTGGCTTCAAGACGAAGTTTATCGAGAAAATTGACCTTGATTTCCATGGGAGATTTCCAAAAATGGTGCTCAAAATGAGGTAGCCGTTATTATCCGTCAAGTGGGCGCTCCGCAAAGAAAAAGCGACCAAGTGGTCGCTTTTACTAATGTAGTCGCATGTTCGCTTTTGGCCGATTGAGCCGTATCCGTACTTCTCAGACGGTACACCTACAGGATGTAACTCAGCGGCCAGGGCAATCGCATGCACTGAAGCGGAAGCATCCACTGTCATATGTCGAGTCTGGTGATGAGGGTGCCGTTGAGGTTTGGATTAGGAATCCCGTTGTCAGCAGTGGACACGAGCACAAGAATTTCTCCCTTTGTCCGATGGGCATCGATGCGTCCATCCGCACCCGGTTTCAACATCGTCACGGGGGCATCCTTACCGACGATCCATTTCGTGCTGCCACGGAATTGATTGAGCATGTCCAGCGTCATGAACAAGCAAACGATGGTGAGACCAGATGGTAATACCTGACCTAAAGGCGGGTTTCACCCGCTCGCACGATATGGTGGCGCGCTACGGTGGCGAGGAATTCGGATGCGCGCGGGCCGGCTGCTTCAAGGAACGGCCGCAGTTCGTGCAGCAGCAGCGGACGGATATCGGCTTGGCTCGGCGAGTTGTCACTCAGAAATAATGCCGCCAATCGGGTGAGGAATAAAAAAATTCGCTATTTCAGGATGGCGAAAAAGGAACTGGATTGAATTTTGA
>CAMLDH010000460.1 GCA_946478765.1 uncultured Oxalobacteraceae bacterium
CTCGGGTTCCATCCCGCCTTCGAACATGTCAAAAGAACTCTGAACACCTGCTTAGAGCGAGCTGTCGATGACTGTGGGGGTGGTCCTTCTGGTGCGACCCGCGCACCAGAAGGTTCGGTAATACGCTGGTGTGCAGGGCACCCTTGCAGGGCGCGTAATGGCTTGCAAACCATTACCGTTTCGCAGGCGGATCACCAATTCGATCGTATCGGAGAGGGTTGCGTATTGCTTGTCGTACCAGGCTGCACTTGAATTCTTTCATTCCATGAAAAGCTTCTGGGCTCACGTCTATTCGTCGTTCGCGTTCGAATGGAACGGGCAACGCATCTTGAATACCTTTTTTTTGTGCACAAAGGTTCGGAAGAATCCCTTTTTACGCGATACGACGTTAAATTGCTGCTTATCCAGCTCTTCTTGGGTCGCGCGGCCGCAGCTTGCGGTGATTTCTTCGCGCCTGAACGGAATCACGTGCAACAGCGGTTCGCCAGCGTAAATGGTGAAATCGCACTCTTTCAGAACAGAGAATATGAAATTGCAGTTCGAGAAATTATCGTAGTCCGCGAGGCCCGGATAAACATGGATCTTGTCCAGAAAACTCGAGTGCATCAGTGCCGGCAACACGTAGGCCGACCATCCCTCTTCCATGAATATCCCCCAAGGCAAAGGAAGTTTTTCGACTGATTTTTCTACGCTTTCCTGTATCGCTGCGTTGCCGGCAACCATGTTGTAATCAAACTTCGACGGCATCAATCTTTCGAGATCGTAGTCATTCAGTTTCATCAGGTTTTTCAGCCCGACCGGTTCGATAACCACACCCTCGGCGTTTGCCTGGATGTGAATATCGCAGTGGGCGGGAATGACGAATCCCGCCTGGTTGAAGTCCCACATTCCCGGACAACTGGCAATGGGCTTGTGCCCTGACTCAAGTTGCGCCCGCATCCATTCTGGCCGCACACTCAAATGCTTCGCTTCCTTGACAACGCTTGCCTTGCTCACTGAAAAATTACCGATGATGGAAGCGAAGCGAATTGTAGGGCGAGGTGGTTTTGGCTGCACCAATCCCAAGCGCTCAAGCATTGTGTTCAGAGCCATTTGCCAATCCTTCCTTCATTATGGGCGCTGCGAGCACGCCCTCTCGTGTCAAAATGCCATTGCATCTCGCCGTAATAATGCTCCCGTTGGCAGGATGGCGGAAACTAACGCAACAATCCGCCGCCTGATTTTTACTAACGGCTGCGACGTCATACATGAGTGTTCGAACCCACAGAATTGTTCCACCCTGAAGAAGGGCGGTAGTGCCCACTTGCTGTAAACGTCCGCCTGCCAACAAGGGGGTGGCCAAGAACATGATGCGGGAGCAATTACGCCATAGTGAGCGGTGTGGCGCGAAATGCACCAAGAGCGCCTCGGAAGAGGTGAAGAAGGCGAGAATCAGACTCGGCTACGAGTAGGTGTTGCGCAATTGCGTAACGCGAGCAAAAAAACCGCGCTGTGGCTGGTGGCGCTGGCGTATGTGCCGATGGAACCCTTGCGCATGGTCGGACTGGCGCGTGCCTAGGGAACGCCTACCTTATAGGCCTGAACAGTGCTGCGGGATAGACCAATGCGGCGGCGTCCTGCAAGCCGCGCAAACTGCCGCCGGCGATCGTTCCTGGCTCAACCAGTCCACGGCCCTTGAGTTCGCGCATCACGTTACCCCAGAAGGTGGCGTCTGCGGTACTCTCGATCCAAAAACCAAAGATATCCTTGCGCCCGTCCGCCCGCATACCGAGCGCGAAAAACAACTGCGTTTCCGCTTGTCCTTCCGGCAGCCTCTGTGTTTGCAGCGCGTCGAAATAAATCAGCGCACAGGAACATTCAAGCCGGCGTGCTTGCCAGTCCCTGGTGTGGAGCAACACCTCATCGGTCAGGATGTCGCATAATTCGGCCTCAGCATGCGCGCCGTACAGGCCCAGCAAGCGAGACTGCAGCTCACGCATGTCCAAACCTCGCCCGTACAGGACGAGGATGCTGTCGTCGAAGCCGGGAAGCTGGCGTTGGTATCGCGGGATCAGATGCGGCACGAAGGTGGAAAACCGTACACGCGGAACCGCAAGTTCCATCGTCCCCGATGGAGTGGAAACCGTTTTCGGCGTGCTGCCGTTGCGATAGTTCCCGAATTTTGTGGCGCCTTGCGCGGCTTGGCGGAAGAGGTGATGTTTAAGCTCTGCGGCCAGCATGCATTCGGCCAGCTTCTTCATTAACCGGACGCTCATCCCCGATCGGGTGAGCAGTGCGGCGGCGCCGTGGACGCGCGCTTCATTCAAGAGTTGATCGATCAAAGAGTCCGTTGAACGCGCTGCCGGAATGCCCGCTTTTTCAAGTATGCTAATCGCGCCCGTCATGGCATCTTCCTTCCGGTCTCATTGGTTTCGGTCCATGTGTGGTTGTCGTCGTGCGGTTGACGGAAAATCCGACAGATTTTCTGTCGGATTTTCCTGTCGGCCGGACTCAGAGCCGGCCGTCGCCCGAG
>CAMLDH010000461.1 GCA_946478765.1 uncultured Oxalobacteraceae bacterium
GTTCATGATCGCGCTCATGCCGAATTCGCGCACGCCGTAGTTGATGTGGTTGCCCGGCTGGTCGGCGCGCACCGCGACGCACTCTTTCCAGTTGGTCAGGTTGGAGCCGGTCAGGTCGGCCGAGCCGCCGAGGAATTCCGGCAACACCGGCGCCAGCGCCTGGATTGCATTCTGGCTGGCCTTGCGGGTGGCAATGGTTTCTTTTTTCTCCACGCACGAGGCGATGTAATCCTTGACCGTTTGCTGGAAATTGCCCGGCAACTCGCCTTTCATGCGGCGCAGCAGCTCGCCGGCATGCTGAGGGAAGCGCTCGTCATATGCCCTGAAAAGGGCTTCCCAATCCTGTTCCAGCTGCGCGCCGGACTTGGTTGCGTCCCACGCGGCATAGACTTCCCGCGGAATTTCGAACGGCAAATCGGTCCAGCCCAGCGCTTCACGAGTCGCGCCGATTTCCTTGTCCCCCAATGCGGCGCCGTGCACGTCATGGGTGCCGGCCTTGTTCGGGCTGCCTTTGCCGATTACGGTTTTGCAACAGATCAGGGTCGGTTTGTCGGCCGATTTCGCCTGCTTGATCGCAGCATCAACCGCATCGATATCGTGGCCGTCGACATGGCGAATCACGTTCCAGCCGTAGGCTTCGAAGCGCTTGGGCGTATCGTCCTGGAACCAGCCTTCGACGTGACCGTCGATCGAGATGCCGTTGTCGTCATACAGCACGACCAGCTTGGACAGGCGCAGGGTGCCGGCCAGCGAGCATACTTCATGCGAAATACCTTCCATCAGGCAACCGTCGCCGACGAATGCATAGGTATGATGGTCGACGACGTCGAAACCGGGCTTGTTGAATTCGGCGGCGAGCAGCTTTTCCGCCAGCGCCATGCCGACTGCATTGCTCAAGCCTTGGCCGAGTGGACCGGTGGTGGTTTCGATACCGGGCGTCACATGCACTTCCGGATGGCCCGGCGTTTTCGAATGCATTTGACGGAAATTGCGGATCTCGCCTATCGGCAAGTCATAGCCGGTCAGATGCAACAGGGCGTAATGCAGCATCGAGCCATGCCCATTCGACAACACGAAGCGGTCGCGGTTGATCCACTGCGGATTGGCGGGATTGTGGCGATAATGCCTGGACCACAAGGCGACGGCGATTTCCGCCATTCCCATCGGCATGCCGGGATGACCGGAGTTGGCTTTTTGTACGGCATCCATCGCCAATGCACGAATTGCATTGGCCATTTTCGTGGTGGGGAGCGTCGAGGTCATGGTTATCAAGTAGAAGGCGGGATGTTTAGCGGATAAAAAGGCGTTGCTGCAAAGCCGCATATTTTACCAGAGTGATGTTCAGGGATTAAAATTGGGATCGAATTCCCTGTGATAAAACAAGTATGTTGCGCGGCCCGCCGGTCGATGTCACCATGAATGTCACTGAGCATCATGAAATGCCATTCAGCCCTTTTGCGGAAAAAATTAAATGTCCCGATTTTATTGTCCCCAAGCGCTGTCCATTGGTGCTGTTATTACGCTGCCGGACAGCGTCGCGCACCACGTGCAAGTGGTGCGCCTCGTAGTGGGCGGACACATTACACTGTTTAACGGCGACGGCGGCGAATATACGGCGACCCTTTCCAGCATTGAAAAAAAGCAGGTCACTGCCGAGGTCAAACGGTTCTCGCCGCGCGAAGCGGAACTGCCTTACGCGATCACCCTGGCGCAGGCTTTGCCGGAAGCCTCGAAAATGGACTGGATCATCGAAAAGGCCGTCGAACTTGGCGCCACCGCGATCCAGCCCTTGAATGCACAGCGTTGCGTGGTCCGGCTGTCGGACGAGCGCGCAGCGAAAAGGCATGGCCATTGGCAAGGCATCATCGTGTCGGCGGCGGAGCAAAGCGGCCGCAACCGGCTGCCGATTCTGGCGGAGCTCGCCGATTTCAATAGCTGGCTCGGCCAGCACGATTTACATCCACGCATCCTGCTGACGCCACGCGCCGAGCAATCCCTGTCCGATTGGGCACGCCATCACCCGCCGCAATCGGTTGCCTTGATCATTGGGCCGGAAGGCGGCTTGACCGAGCAGGAAGAGAGCACGGCGCGTGCGCAAGGCGCATTAACGCTGTCGATGGGGCCGCGGGTATTGCGCACGGAGACGGCCGGTCTGGCCGCGCTGGCGGCATTGAATGCGGTTTGGGGTGAAATGTAAATGTAGCCTTTTGACGCGAGCATTGCCCGATAAACGCGGTATGGGGCGTGAAATCACGCAATGATCCGTTTAAAAGCCCCGACACCCCGCCTTACAACACGGAAAACCCTGCGAAAGCATTTATAATCGGAGGTTTTTGCGACAGTTTTCCGACCTCCATGAAGGTATTCCGCGGACTTCCCAATGCCGAATCGCGCGCACCGTGTGCGCTGACGATAGGCAATTTCGACGGCGTGCATCGCGGCCATCAGGCGCTGCTGGCGCGCGTGCGCGAAGCTGCCAGCGATCTGGGGGTAGAAGCGGCGGT